>JBIIHJ010000050.1:0-16807 GCA_044235875.1 Pseudoxanthomonas sp. | reverse complement strand
AAGCTGGGTCCCCGGCTTCTGCTCACTCCTCACTCCTCTACACTCACTCCTCCCATGCACACCCGGATCAAATTCTGCGGCATGACCCGCCCCCAGGATGTGCGCCTGGCGGTGGAACTGGGCGTGGACTACATCGGCCTGATCTTCGCGCGCAGCCCACGCCGGCTGGACATCGCCCGGGGGACTGCGCTGCGGGCACTGATTCCCGACACCGTCGGCGCGGTGGTGCTGGTGATGGATCAATCCGCAGAAGAGGTGGCTGCGATCGTGCGGGCGGTCCAGCCGGACCTGCTGCAGTTCCACGGCATCGAGACCGACGCGGATTGTGCCGCGCATGGCCTGCCGTTCCTCAAGGCGCTGCCGATGGGTGGCGGCCTGCGGGCCGATGTCGCGATGGCGGCGTTTCCGTCGGCGTGGGGCTTCGTGCTGGACAGTCATGTGCCCGGTGGCGCGGGCGGCAGCGGGCGCAGTTTCGACTGGACCCGCTATCCGCAGGACGCCACGCGCCCGTGCATGCTCGCCGGCGGCCTGGATGCGGGCAGCGTGGGCGCGGCGGTGCGCGCGGCGCGGCCCTGGGGCGTGGATGTCTCCAGCGGCATCGAATCGTCGCCCGGTCACAAGGACCACGACGCGATGCGCCGCTTCGCCGCCGCGGTGCGTGTGACCTGAGCGCGGTATCGCATGACGCTGCAGTTGCCTGTGATCGATCTTGCCGCGCTGGCACCTGCCACAGCCGGGCGTGAGCGTGAGCTGGAGCGGCTCAGACAGGCGGCGCACCGGTTCGGGTTTTTCCAGCTGGGCGGTCATGGCGTGGCGTCTGGCGTGGACCAGATGCTGCGGCAGCAGGCACGGCAGCTCTTTGCCCTGCCTGACGCGGACAAGCAGGCCATTGCGATGCTTGGTTCAGCCCAGTTCCGCGGCTACACCCGGCCCGGGGCCGAGCTGACCGGCGGCCGCGGCGACTGGCGCGAACAGATCGATCTGGGTCGCGAGGCGCCTGCGCTGGACGCCGACGCGTTGAAGGCCCCTGGTGCGGTGCCCGCCTTGCGACTGCACGGACCCAACCAGTGGCCGCAGGCACTGCCGGCGTTCCGCGCTGCGGTGCAGGCGTGGCAACAGGCGATGGAGGAGGTGCTGTTGCGCGTGCTGGAAGCCTGCGCCGAAACCCTGGGCCAGCCGCGCGGGATTTTCAGCCCGCTCTACCGCGACCAGCCGTGGTGGACGATGAAGCTGATCCGCTATCCCGGCCAGGCGCAGGCCCAGCAGGGCGTGGGCGCGCACAAGGACGGCGAGCTGCTGTCGCTCATCGCCCAGGACCGCACCGGCGGCCTGCAGGTGGAAACCGCCGACGGCAGGTGGATCGATGCCCAGCCGCTGCCCGGTTGCTATGTGGTCAACGTCGGCGAACAGCTGGAACTGGCCTCCGATGGCTACTTCAAGGCGGCCGTGCACCGCGTCCGCAGCCCGGCCGCCGGCACCGAACGCCTGTCTGCCGCCTTCTTCCTCGGCGCCCGCCTGGACAGCCGGATTCCGGCCCTGACCCTGCCGCCGGCCCTGGCGGCCCAGGCGACCGGCTACACCCGTGATCCGGCCAATCCGCTGCTCCACGACGTCGGCGCCAACACCCTCAAAGGCCGCCTGCGCTCGCACCCGGACGTCGCGCGCGTGCATCACGCCGATCTGCTCGAATCGTGCGGGTGAGCGGCTGGCAGTGCAGTGTGGGGCCTGTCGCAGGACCTCTATCTGTCCCCTTGGCAAGCTTGGCACCCGTCAGCCGAAGTCAAACTGGCGCGCCTGCAAGAGGATGTGCAGCAGCGCCTGGCGGTCGACGCTTTAACCGCTCAAGGCTCAGCGCGCGGGCGAGGGGCGGCGAGTTCGGCCTGCAGCCAGGCCGCCAGCGTCGCAAGGCGGGGGTCGGCCGCGCGACGCGTCGTGCACAAAGCCCAGGCGCCGCTGGTGCGGGTGAAGCCCCATGGCGCGAGCAGGCGGCCGTTGGCCAGGTCTTCGGTCACCAGCTGGCGCGGGGCGATGGCCACGCCCAGGCCCGAGGCGGCCGCTTCCAGCAGGTAGTACAGGTGCGGGAAGCTTTCGCCGTAGGACAGGTCGCTCGCATCCAGCGCCTGTTGGGCGGCCCACTGCGGCCAGGCCTGCGGGCGCGAGGTGGTGTGCAGCAGGCGCTCGCGCGACAGCGCCCGGGCCGGCTGACCCTCTAGCGCGGCCAGGCCGGCGTAGCGCGGGCTCACCACCGGCCCGATGTCCTCATGGCCCAGTTCCATGACCTGCCAGTCCGTCGGCCACGGCGCCTGCCCGAGCAGCAGCATCGCGTCCACGCCGGGCTGCAGGTCGGGCGATTCCTGGGCGGAAAAATGCAGGCGCACACCGGGCAGGGCGGCCTTCATGCGTTCAAGCCGGGGAATCACCCAGCGCGCCAGCACGCTGGCCGAGCAGCCAAGCACCAGGACATCGTCGCGATCGGTGCGCCGCAGGCTGGCCCAGGTCTGCTGCAGCTGGGTGAGCGCCGCGCCGGTAGCGTCGCGCAGCCGGATGCCCGCCGCGGTCAGGATCAGGCCGCGACCGGCCCGCTCGAACAGCGGCTGGCCCAGGGCTTCTTCCAGCACCCGGATCTGGCGGCTGATCGCGCCATGGGTGACGTGCAGCGCCTGTCCGGCCTGGGTCACGCTTCCCAGTCGGGCTGCGGCCTCGAAGGCGCGCAGAGCACCGAGCGGGGGTAGGGAGTGACTCGGCATCTGTGAGATTTCCTGACAGGTCGTGGCGATCTTATCGCTATTGATCGTCCAGGGGCTGCGCTAGCATGTACGCCTGTCCAAACGTTGCCGCCTTCATGCCGAACTCCGCCATCCGTGACTTTCACGCGTATCCCGATTCGTCCGGCCACTACGGTCGCCACGGCGGGCGGTTTGTCGCCGAGACCCTGATCGGTCCGCTGCAGGAGCTGGCGGCGGCCTACGACGCGGCGCGTGTCGACCCGGCCTTCATCGCCGAATACGACAAGGACCTGACCCATTACGTGGGCAGGCCCAGCCCGATCTACCACGCGCAGCGCCTGAGTCGCGAAGTGGGCGGCGCGCAGATCCTGCTCAAGCGCGAGGACCTCAACCATACCGGCGCACACAAGATCAACAACGCCATCGGCCAGGCGCTGCTGGCCAGCCGCATGGGCAAGACCCGGATCATCGCCGAGACCGGCGCCGGCCAGCACGGCGTGGCCAGCGCCACGGTGGCCGCGCGCCTGGGCCTGGAATGCGTCGTGTACATGGGCGCTACCGACATCGAGCGGCAGAAGGCCAACGTCTACCGCATGCGCCTGCTGGGCGCCACGGTGGTACCGGTGACCAGCGGTTCGGCCACGCTCAAGGACGCCTTGAACGAAGCCATGCGCGACTGGGTGACCAACGTCCAGGACACTTTTTACATCATCGGCACCGTGGCCGGGCCTGACCCGTATCCGCGCATGGTGCGCGACTTCAATGCGATCGTCGGACGCGAGGCGCGCGTGCAGATGCTGGACCAGTTCGGCCGCCTGCCGGACGTGATCACCGCCTGCATCGGCGGCGGCAGCAACGCCATCGGCATCTTCCATGCCTTCCTCAACGACCGTGAGGTGAAGCTGGTCGGCGCCGAGGCGGCCGGTGACGGCATCGAGACCGGGCGCCATGCGGCGTCGATCGTGGCCGGCCGCGTCGGCGTGCTGCACGGCAACCGCACCTACGTGATCTGCGACGACGATGGACAGATCATCGAAACCCACTCGATCTCGGCCGGCCTGGACTACCCGGGCGTGGGCCCGGAGCATGCGTTCCTGGCCGATGCCGGTCGCGCCGAGTACGTGGGCATCACCGACGACGAGGCGCTGGCCGCGTTCCATACCCTGGCCCGGACCGAGGGCATCCTGGCCGCGCTGGAATCCAGCCATGCCGTGGCCCAGGCGATCAAGCTGGCGCGCGAGCTGCCCAGGGAGCAGTTGGTGCTGTGCAATCTGTCCGGGCGCGGCGACAAGGACGTGCATACCATCGCTGCCCACGACAACATCCAGCTCTGAGCGCGCCAAGACCGCGCGCTTTCCCGACCTGACATCGCAAGGACCGTATCCCCATGGCTGAAGACAACCAGACCCCGCAGACCCCGCCCGATTTCGGCACGCCGCCGGATCCGGCCTTCTTCGAGGTGGTCAACAAGTTCGTGCAGCTGGCCAACCGCCAGGGCGGCATCCATGGCCTCAAGCGCACCAGCTTTGCCGCGCTGTACGGCGTGGCCCGCTACAACGCGCACACCTACATCGGCGTCGAACCCGACGTGCCGGGTTCGCGCGCCGGCTTCCTCGACTACATGACCGGTTTGTATCGACGCATGCTCAACGAGCACCTGGACGCGCTGGGCGCCGAGCGGGGCATGGAAGTGGGCGAGTCCGAGCTGGCCGCCGATTACGCCGCCATCGACAAGCGCCGCGCCGAGCTGGCCGCCGCAGCCCGGGATGACCAATCCGAATGAGCCGCCTGGACAGCAAGTTCGCCGCGCTGAAAGCCGCCGGCCGCAAGGCGCTGGTGCCGTTCGTGACCGCCGGCGACCCGTCGCTGGAAGCCACCGTGCCGGTCATGCGCGCGCTGGTGGCCGCCGGCGCCGATGTGATCGAGCTCGGCGTTCCGTTTTCAGACCCCATGGCCGATGGCCCCACCATCCAGCGCTCCTCCGAGCGCGCGCTGGGGCGCGGCGCTGGGCTGCGGTTCGTACTGGAAGTGGTGTCCGCGTTCCGGCAGACCGATGCGACCACGCCGGTGGTATTGATGGGCTACCTCAATCCGGTCGAGATCCACGGCGCCCAGCGCTTCGCCCGCGAAGCCACCGACGCCGGCGTGGATGGCGTGCTGCTGGTCGACCTGCCGCCGGAGGAAGCCGCCGAAACCCGAGAGATCTTCAACCGCCACGGCCTGCAGCTGATTGCGCTGGCCGCGCCGACCACCTCGCCCGAGCGCACCAGGGTGCTGTGCGAGCAGGCCCAGGGTTATCTGTATTACGTCAGTTTTGCCGGCGTCACCGGGGCCTCGGACCGACTCGATACCGGCGCGGCGGGCACCCGCCTGAAAGCGCTGCGGGCGGCATCGAAGGTGCCGGTCGTGGCCGGTTTCGGGATCAAGGATGCGGCCAGTGCCGCGGCGATGGCCCCCGAGGCCGATGGCGTGGTGGTCGGCAGCGCCCTGGTCCAGGCCATCGGCGAGGCGACCAGCCCCGAGCAGGCCGCTGAACGGGCCGGCAGGTTCCTGCGCCCACTGCGGGAAGCGCTGGATCAGGGCCTGCGTTAAACTGCCGCGCTTGCATCCCGCGCCGCGCGGCGCGCTGAACCAGGTTGACCAACACGCATGAGCTGGCTGAGCAAATTGATGCCCGCGGGCATCCGCACCGACGCGGCCACCCGCAAACCCAAGCGCAGCGTCCCCGAAGGCCTGTGGGAAAAATGCGACAACTGCGGCGCGGTGCTGTACCGGCCCGAGCTTGAGGAAAACCTGGAGGTCTGCCCCAAGTGCAGCCACCACATGGCCATCCGCGCCCGCGCCCGCCTGGCCGCGCTATTCGATCCGGGCTCGACCCGGGAGCTGGGCGCGGCGCTCGGCCCGACCGACGTACTCAAGTTCCGTGACCAGAAGCGCTATGCCGACCGCATCAAGGCCGCGCAGAAGTCCACCGGCGAGCGCGATGCGCTGATCACGCTGCAGGGCAAGGTCAAGGATCGCAACCTGGTCGCCAGTGCCTTCGACTTCGCCTACATGGGCGGCTCGATGGGCTCGGTGGTGGGCGAGCGCTTCACACTGGGCGCCGAAAAGGCGCTGGAGCTGGGCTGCCCGTTCGTGAATTTTTCCGCCTCCGGCGGCGCGCGCATGCAGGAAAGCTTGTTCTCGCTGCTGCAGATGGCCAAGACCTCTGCCGCATTGGGCCGGCTGCGTGCGGCGGGCCTGCCGTACATCTCGGTGCTCACCCATCCCACCACTGGCGGCGTATCGGCCAGCTTTGCGATGCTGGGCGACATCAACATCGCCGAACCCAAGGCGCTGATCGGCTTTGCCGGCCCGCGCGTGATCGAGCAGACCGTGCGCGAGACGCTGCCCGAGGGCTTCCAGCGTTCGGAATTCCTGCTGGACCACGGCGCCATCGACCAGATTTGCGACCGTCGCGAGCTGCGCGATCGCCTGGCCGATCTGTGCGCGCTGATGCTCAAGCAGCCCAAGCCGGCCAGCGACGCCGAGGCCGCCTGATGGCCTCGGCCAGCCGGAAGTATTTCGGCACCGACGGCATCCGCGGTCGGGTCGGGCAGGGCCCGATTTCCGCTGATTTCATGCTGCGCCTGGGCAATGCCTATGGCCATGCGCTGGCCGCGCGCGTGCGCCGCGCCGGCGCCGGCAAGCCGGTGGTGATCATCGGCAAGGACACGCGCATCTCCAACTACATGTTCGAGGCCGCGCTGGAAGCCGGGCTGGTCGCCGCCGGCGTGGACGTGCAGCTGATGGGCCCGATGCCCACGCCGGCCGTGTCGCACCTGACCCGCGCGCTGCGCGCCTCCGGCGGCATCGTGATCTCCGCTTCGCACAACCCGCATCACGACAACGGCATCAAGTTCTTCTCGGCCGAGGGCGAAAAGCTCGACGACGCCACCGAGCTGGCCATCGAGGCAGCGCTCGAACAGCCATTTCGTACCGTGGCCTCGGAGGATCTCGGCAAGGCCGTGCGCACCCGCGATGCGGTTGGCCGCTACGTGGAAAGCTGCAAGGGCTCGGTGCCGCGTGAGTTCGACCTGACCGGCATGAAGATCGTGGTGGACTGCGCCAATGGCGCGACCTACCAGGTCGCCCCGATCGTGCTGCGCGAACTCGGCGCGCGCGTGGAGGTCATCGGCGATACGCCCAACGGCCTGAACATCAACGACGGCGTGGGCTCGACCCACCCCGAGCATCTGGCCAAGCGCGTGGTGCTGTCCGGCGCCGACCTGGGCATCGCCTTCGACGGTGACGGTGATCGGGTGCTGTTCGTCGATGGCCACGGCAACGTGATCGACGGCGACGGACTGCTGTACGTGCTGGCCAGCGACTGGAAGCGCACCGGCCGCCTGCATGGCGCGATGGTCGGCACCCTGATGACCAACTACGGCCTGGAAAAAGCGCTGGGCGAGCACGGCATCGACTTCGTCCGCGCCAAGGTCGGCGACCGCTACGTCCACCAGGCGCTGGTCGACGGCCATGGCGTGCTCGGCGGCGAAGCCTCCGGCCACATCCTGTGCCTGGACCGGGCCAATACCGGCGATGGCATCGTCAGCGCGCTGCAGGTGCTGGAAGTGCTGCGTCGTACCGGCCAGCGCCTGGACCAGGCGTTGAAGGGCCTGGTGATGCTGCCGCAGCAGACGGTCAACGTGCGCCTGCAAGGCGTGGCCGCCAAGGACGTGGTCGAGGCATCGGAGGTCAAGGCCGCGCTGGCCCAGGCGCAGCAATCGATCGCCGGCCGTGGCCGCGCGTTCCTGCGACCGTCCGGGACCGAACCGGTGGTCCGGGTCACGGTGGAAGCCGAAGACGATGCGCTGATGCATGCCACGCTCGATGCGCTGGCTGGCGCGGTCCGTGCCGCGGCGTGAAAAAATCCTGATCGCCCTGGGCGTGATCGTCGCCAAGGCGCTCACATTCTGGGGGTTGTACCTGCTGCTGCGTTGAAGGTCACCAAGATGGATATCGCAATCGGCGACCCGCTTTCGAGCGTGGTGTTTATCCACGACGGCATTCAGATGATCTTTCAGGACGCTGGCTTTTCGTTATTCGGCCGTGTGACTTGCCAGTCAGGCCATGCGGTATTGCGACAAGGCGAGGCGGGTTTTTGTGATGCCTTGGTTGGCCTGATCGGTCGCAAGGCCGTTGCCCAGGTAGACCAGGAGAACGGCATCCTTCGCCTGTGCTTCGGTCACGGTGCGATTGTCCTGGTTTCATCCTCAGGCGAGGAAGCGGGTGATCCCGAAGCGTGGCAGTACTGGGACGCCCAGGGCACAATGCTGGTGGCTCAGAACGCGGGTTGAGCCCACGCTGCAAGCAGCATCAGGTTGAGGATATAAACTAGGCGGCCACGCATGCTGATCGCCGATTGCCCATGAGCGCCATTCCTACCCTCGACATCGCCCGCTTCATCACGCCCACCAGCGAGGCCGATCGCGCCGCCTTCGTGGCCGAACTGGGCGCGGCGTATCGCGAGTGGGGTTTTGCAGGCATCCGCAACCATGGCATCCCGCAGGCGCAGATCGATGCAGCCTACGAGGTGTTCAAGAATTTCTTCGCCCTGCCGGACGAGGCCAAGACGAAGTACCGCCTGCCCGGAAGCGGCGGCGCACGCGGCTATACCGCCTTTGGCGTCGAAACGGCCAAGGACTCCAAGCACTTCGACCTGAAGGAATTCTGGCATATCGGCCGCGAGATCCCGGCCGACTCCAGGTACGCCGACGTCATGGCGCCGAACCTGTGGCCTGACGAAGTGCCCAATTTCCGAGAGCACGGCTACGGCCTGTACCAGCAGCTCGACGCGCTGGGCGGCCACGTGCTGGCTGCGCTGGCGCTGCACATTGGCCTGCCGGAGGATTACTTCGTCGACAAGACCGACGCCGGCAACTCGATCCTGCGCCCGATCCATTACCCGCCGATTACCAGCGATGACATTCCCAATGTGCGCGCGGGCGCGCACGAGGACATCAACCTGATCACCTTGCTGGTCGGTGCCAGCGCGGCGGGCCTGGAAGTGAAGTCCAAGCAGGGCCAGTGGGTGCCGTTCACCAGCGACGCCGACACCATCGTGGTCAACATCGGCGACATGCTGCAGCGCCTGACCAACCACGTGTACCCTTCGACCACCCACCGGGTGACCAATCCACCGGGCGAGGCAGCGCGCAAGCCGCGGTATTCGGTGCCGTTCTTCCTGCATCCCAATCCGGACTTCCTGATCGACGTACTGCCCTCGACGATCACGCCGGACAATCCCAGCCGCTATCCCGAGCCCATCACTGCCCAGGGCTATCTGGATCAGCGCCTGCGCGAGATCAAACTGAAGTAAATGCGTCTCCACGCAACGCGTAGCCGGGTTAGCCGCAGGCCGCACCCGGGGCTTTCCCGCATTCGACCCCGGGTGCGCTTCGCTTACCCGGGCCTGCGCCAGATCAAGCGGGTGAAGAGGCACTGCGCGCGGGCTCAGGCCTGCGCGCGCACACGGCGCGAGCTGCGTCCCATCAGCCGCAGCAGCCAGGATTGCGGCAGGTGCCGCATCACGCGATACAGCCAGCGGTAGCGCCAGCCCGGGATCACCAGCACCTGGCCGCGCTCGACGCCTTCGATACCGGCCCGCACCACGTCCTCGGCGCTGAGCCAGGCCCACTTGGGTAACCTGGACATCTGCTCGCGCGTGCCGGTGACATCGTGGAATTCAGACCAGGTAAAACCAGGGCACAAGGCGCACACGTGCACGCCGCGATCGGCGTACTCCAATGACAGCGACTGGCTCATCGCCAGTAGCCACGCCTTGGCCGGTGCGTAGAGCGTCTGTCCATCGGCCCCCGGGACCAGCGCCGCAAAAGAGGCGACGTTGATGATCTGTCCAGAATCGCTATCAATGAGCTCGGGAAGCACGCGCCAGGTGAGCTCGCTGAGCGAGGTCACCATCAGCTGCACGAAGCGCGCGTGCACCTCCCATTCGCGGGTCCGATAACGGCCCGGCACGCCATAGCCGGCGTTGTTCACCAGGATACGCACCGACAGCCCGCGACGCTGGATTTCAGCGTGCAAACGCGCCGGCGCGGCCGGGTCTTCCAGATCGTCGGCGATGACCTGCACCTCGACCTGCGAGGCAAGTTCGGCGGCCAGGATTTCGAGGCGTTGCGCGCGCCTTGCGGTGAGGATCAGCGGCACGCCACGCGCGGCGTACTGGCGCGCGAATTCGGCGCCGATGCCACTGGATGCGCCCGTGATCAGGGCGTAGCCTCGGGACGACAAACGATGCATGGTGGATTCCAGGCGTTGGGCAACCAAAGCAAAGTGTGCACAGCGCGCGTCGTGCAGGTCACCAAGCGGCTTCAATCCCTGGGAGGGGCATGGCGATATGCGGAGAGCAAAGGGTGCGGTGACTGCCACCATGCTGCTGCTGGGCGCCTGGCTGCTGTGCGCAGGTGCCCAGGCCGCGACGGTGCGCATCGCGGTCGATGCCTCCGGCGCCGCGCTCCCCGATGCGGTCGTCAGCCTGCAGCCTTCCCAAGGCCGCGTCGCACCGGCCGGAACGACCGCCATCATGGACCAGCGCGATTCGCAGTTCGTGCCGGCGGTGCTGGCGGTGCAGGCCGGGACGGTGGTGACTTTCCCGAACAGCGATCGTCTGCGCCACCAAGTGTATTCGTTCTCGTCGGCCAATCGTTTCGAGCTGCCGTTGTATGCGGGCACCACGGCCGAGCCGGTGCGTTTCGACCATCCCGGCATCGTGGTGCTCGGCTGCAACATCCATGACTGGATGCTGGGCCATATCGTGGTGCTCGAGACGCCATACTTCGCCACCACCGGCGCCCAGGGCAAGGTCACGCTGGAGGTGCCGCCCGGCCAGTATCGGTTGCGTGCGTGGCATCCACGGTTGCAGAACAGCGCCTTCGATCAGCAGGTCTCCATCACCGCACAGGGGCTGAGTCAAACCGTCACCCTGGGCGTGATGCCGGCCAAACCTGTTGCACCGGTCAGCGACAGGATCCGCGCGTTGCAGGAAAAATTCCGCAGGGTTCCCGCGGAGGCGCCATGAACCTGCGTGGTTTCCGGCTCCGCATCGTCCTGCTGATGATCGCCGTGGTGCTTGTGGCCCAGCTCACGACCTTCGCCGTGGTCCAGTTCGCGACCCAGCGCGCGGTACGCAGCAGCCTGCAGGCGCGTATCGATCTGGGGCAGCGGGTCTGGGACCGGATGAACCTGCGTTACGGCATGCAGCTGATGGAGAACACGCGGGTACTGACCAGCGATTTCGGGTTCAAGGCCGCGGCCACCAGCGGCGATCCGGCCACGATCGAATCGGCGCTGCTCAACCATGGCCGCCGCATCTCGGCCAGCATCGCCATCCTGCTGGCCCCGGACGGTCGTTGGCTTGCCGGCACCCTGCCACTTCCCCGGCAACAACAAGCTGGGGTGATCCTTCCGCTGCTGGCCCAGGCGCAGCGCGACGGCACGACGCTGGACGTGGTGGTCCTGCAGGGGCGGTTGTATCGCATTGCGGTGGTCCCGTTGCTGGCGCCGGAGATGGTGGGCTGGGTAGTGATCGGTCAGCGCATGGGCAATCCGCTGGCCAACGACTTCCAGAGCCTGACCGGGCTGGACATCGCGTTCGTCGGCGATGGCGCCAGGCCGGTGGTCTATGGCAGCAGCCTGGAGGCCTTGCCGCGGGCGCTGCACACGGCCAAGTCACCGATCATGCCGCAGCAACGAACGGCCACGCCGATGACGCTGGGCCAGGCCGAATATCTTGCCAAGGGCGATGCAGTGCTCTCGGGAAGTTCGCACAGCGAGCTGCGCGCGGTGGTGTTCGGATCGCTCGATCAGGCGCTGGCGCCGTATGAACGTCTCAAGCGGCAGATCCTGGTGCTGTCGGCGCTGGCCGGACTGGTCGCGGTCGCAGTCGCCGCGCTGCTGGCGCGCACGGTCAGCCGGCCCATCGAATATCTGGCGCTGGCCACCCGGCGCATGCAGTCGGGCGACTACAGCCAGATGCCGCGGATCAGCGCCGGCGGCGAGATCGGCGAGCTGGCTCAAAGCTTCGGCCGCATGCAGCAGGAGATCGGTGCGCGCGAAGGCCGGCTGCTGCATCAGGCCTACCACGATGCGCTGACCGGCCTGCCCAATCGTGCCAGCGCCCTGAACTGCGTCGTCGATGCGCTGGCCAGGCCCATGCCCGATGGTTGCCATGGGGTGCTGATGCTGTTGAATCTGGACAGGTTCAAGGAAATCAACTCGGCTGCCGGTTACGAGTTCGCCGATACGGTACTGGTGGAAGTCGGCCGTCGCCTGAGTGCAAGCGCCGGCGAGGGCAACTATGTCGGGCGCATGGGCGGCGACGAATTCATGGTGCTGCTCTATCAGGTCGAGCGCGATACCGGTCTGGCGCTGGCCCAGCAGCTGTTGGACCAGCTGCGTCAACCGATCGAGTTGCCGGTGGCCTCGATCAACATCGATGCGGGCCTCGGTCTGGCGGTGTTTCCCGATGATGGCATCGATGCGATCACCCTGATCCGCCGTGCCGACATCGCGCTGCAGGAGGCCAAGGGCGGCCACGCCGGTGTGGCTGCCTATCGGACCGGACGCGACGAGCAGCACCAGCGCCAGCTCCGCCTGATGGGCGATCTGCGCGTGGCGGCATCGCGCAACGAGCTCTATCTGCGCTTCCAGCCCAAGGTGTCGCTGTCCACCAATACCGTCGAACACGTGGAGGCACTGCTGCGCTGGCAGCATGCCAAGCTCGGGCAGATCTTTCCTGATGAGTTCATCGCCTTGGCCGAGCACTCCGGCGCCATCCATCAAGTCACCCGCTACGTGATCGATGAGGCGCTGGCCTGCAATGCGCGCTGGCGCAGCCAGGGGCTGGACCTGGGCATGGCCATCAATCTGTCGGTGCTCAACCTGATGGACGCGCAGCTGCCGGACTTCGTCGAGCGTAGCCTGCAGCGCCACAACGTGCCGCCGCACCGGGTGATCCTGGAGGTCACCGAAAGCGCGGTGATGGGCGATGTCGAATACGCGATCCGCATGCTCCAGCAGCTGCGCGACTGCGGCGTGCGCCTGTCGATTGATGATTTCGGGACTGGCTATTCGTCCCTGGCCCAACTCAAGCGCATGCCGGTGGACGAGCTGAAGATCGACAAGAGTTTCGTCATGCATCTGGCCGAGGGCAGCGACGACGAAGTCATCGTCCGCAGCACCATCGAACTGGGGCACAACATGGGCCTTTCAGTGATCGCTGAAGGCGTGGAAAGCGCAGTCATCGTGGACCTGCTGCGCCAGTACCGCTGCGACATGGCGCAGGGCTACCACTACGCCAGGCCGTTGCTGGAAGCCGAACTGCTGGCGTGGTGCGATGGACGCCAGTGTCGAATGATGCCGGACCACCTCCTGCACGAGGCACGCTCATGAAGCACGTCCACCTGCGGGTTGCTTCGCTGCTGGCCTGCGCGCCGCTGGTGGCGCAGGCGGGCGACGGGCGTCTGCTCGCCACCGGTGGTGTCTCGACGATCGAAGGCAGTGGCGGTGGCGGCATCGTGCCGTGGGCCACGCTGAGCGGTTATGGCACCCGCGATGAAACCGGTATCGCGGCCTTCGCCACGCACGTGGATTCGGGCGACTACCGGCTGGACGTGCAGGGCGCTGCTTTCATGGTGCGCGACCGGGTCGAGTTCTCGGTGGCGAGGCAGCGCCTGGATCTGGGCACGCTGCAGGATCGGCTCGGACTGCCATGGAATGCGCTGGGCCAGGACATCTTCGGGGTCAAGGTGCGGCTGGCAGGCGACCTGGTCTATACGCGCATGCCGCAGATCAGCGTCGGTGCGCAGCGCAAGCGCCTGCGCGAGGGCCAGTTGCCGACCGCGCTGGGCGCGCGCGATGACGCCGGGACCGATGTCTACGCGAGTGCCACGACGCTGCTGCTGGATGCAGCGGGAGGCTACCAGCTGCTGCTCAACGGCACGCTGCGCTGGACCAGGGCCAACCAGGGCGGGCTGCTCGGGTTCGGCGGCGACCGCAAGTCCGGGCGGAGCGTGGTGTTGGAAGGCTCGGCGGCGGTGTTGCTGGATCCGGCGCTGGCCATCGGCGTGGAATACCGGCAGAAGCCGGACAATCTGGGCTTCGCCGACGAGGACCACTGGCGCGATGTGTTCGTGGCCTGGTTCCCCGGCAAGCACGTGTCGCTGACCGTGGCCTGGGCCGACCTGGGCAGCATCGCAACGCTGGAAGACCAGCGCGGGCCCTATGCCTCGCTGCAGGTGGCCTTCTAGGACGATGCCCAGGTCATTGCCGCGACACGTCTTGCTTTCCTGCGTGCTGCTGCTGGCCGGTTGCGCCAGCACGCCGCGACCGGCGCCGACCCTGTACGACCAGCTGGGCGGCCAGGCGGGGCTGGAAGCGCTGGTCGAAGCGCTGCTTTCGCGTGTCGCCGACGATCCGCGGATCAACCAGATGTTCGCGAGGGTCAACATCGTCATGCTCAATCAGCACTTGAACGAGAAGCTTTGCCAGGTCAGCGGCGGGCCCTGCGACTACAAGGGCAAGGCGATGGGCCCGGCGCATGCGCACCTGCCGATCGGGCAGGGCCAGTTCAATGCCCTGGTGGAAGACCTGATGTGGGCGATGGACCAGCAGAAGATCCCGCGCACAACGCAAAACCGCCTGATCAAGCGGCTGGCGCCGATGCGGGGCGAAATCGTCAACCAGTGACGACAGGTGCCGCGGTATTCTGTTGGTCTTATCCAGACAGGAGTTCCCATGCGCCGCAAGATCGTCGCCGGTAACTGGAAGCTGCACGGCAGCCGTGCCTTCGCCACCCAGCTGGTCGCCGAGCTGGCTGCCGCACTGCCGCTTCGCGGCGTGGAACTGGTGGTGCTGCCGCCGCTGCCCTACCTGGGCGATCTGATCGAGGATTTCGAGGGCCAGGCCATCGGTTTCGGGGCGCAGGACGTCAGTGCCAACGAGAAGGGCGCCTACACCGGCGAGGTGTCGGCCGCGATGCTGGTCGATGTCGGCGCGATCTACGGCCTGGTGGGGCATTCCGAGCGCCGCCAGTACCACCACGAGAGCAGTGAGCTGGTCGCGCGCAAGTTCGTCGCCGCCCGCAACGCCGGCCTGGTGCCGGTGCTGTGCGTGGGCGAAACCCTTGACCAGCGCGAGGCCGGCCAGACTCAAAGTGTCATCGCTTCCCAGCTGGAGCCGGTCCTGGCCCTGGCCGGCGTCGCGGCCTTCGACGGTGCCGTGGTGGCCTACGAACCGGTCTGGGCCATCGGCACCGGCCGCACCGCCTCGCCGCAGCAGGCGCAGGAGGTCCACGCCTTCATCCGTGGCGTGGTGGCGCGGCACGATGCTAGAATCGCCGATTCGCTGCCCCTGCTATACGGCGGCAGCGTCAAGCCCGACAACGCGGCGGACCTGTTTTCGCAGTCCGATGTCGATGGCGGGTTGGTCGGAGGCGCCTCGCTGGTGGCCGCCGACTTCCTGGCCATCGCCCGTGCGGCGGCCGGCTGACCTAACGAATTGACTGGCCCTGTCGGCTCGCCGGCGGGGTTTTGAACGAGAAACCGATCCATGTCGATGTTGATGCTGATCCTCAATGTGGTCTACGTGCTGGTGGCGATCGCCATCATCGGGCTGGTGCTGATGCAGCGCGGCTCGGGTGCGCAGGCCGGTTCCGGCTTTGGTGCCGGTGCGTCGGGCACCGTGTTCGGTTCGCGTGGCGCATCCAACTTCCTGTCCAAGAGCACCAAGTGGCTGGCGGTGGCGTTCTTCGCCATCAGCCTGTTCATGGCCTGGAACGCATCGCGTACCGCGCACACCGGTAGCCGGCAGCAGAATCTGGGTCTGATGTCCGAGCAGCCCGCCGCCGCGGTGCCTGCACCGGCTCCGGGCGAGCTGGCGCCGTCGGCCGCTGCGCCGAAAGCACCGGCCACGGTCGCGCCGGCTGCGTCGACGCCACCTGCTGCCCAGGCACCGCAGGTCGAAACGCCGAAACAGGCTCCCGCACAGGGCCAGTGACGCGTACAATGCCGGCCCGGCTTCGGCGGGGTAGCGAAAGATTTGCCCAGGTGGCGGAATTGGTAGACGCACTACCTTGAGGTGGTAGCGGCGAAAGTCGTAGGGGTTCGAGTCCCCTCTTGGGCACCAACTAGCAGCACACGATCAAGGGCCTCCAAGGGCCCTTTTTCGTGGGCGGCGATCCTGGGTTTTGCGCACTCGGCCCGGCTGGCAGGCCTTTTTGTCGGCGTGTGTCGGCTGAAAGGCTTTGCCAGTGACGCGACCACCTCAAATCGTTTACTCATGAGTTCAGTGAACGCTACAATTGACGGGTTCGCAGCAGTGTCCGGTACGAATCAACGGAAGGAGGCTGCTGCGAAGCGCCCGGCTTAGCCGGACCGGAATACGGAAGTCGCTGGTTGCGCCTTCCAAGCGCCAGGCCCGCCTCGCCGGTGGACCCGCAAGCCCGGACCGAATGCGACCTTCGCATGGACTGCCGCAATGCAGCAGTAGACTGTGAGCAGGTTGCCGGAACCCTAAGAGAGAACTGCGCGTGCTGGCCAATTACCTGCCGAACCTGCTTTTCCTGATCGTCGCCACAGGCATCGGCATCTCGCTGATGGTCATCGGTCGACTGATCGGCCCCAGGCGCCCCGACGCCGAGAAACTCTCCCCCTACGAATGCGGCTTCGAAGCATTCGAGGACGCGCGCATGAAGTTCGACGTGCGCTACTACCTGATCGCCATCCAGTTCATCGTCTTCGACCTGGAAATCATCTTCATCGTGCCGTGGACCCAGGTGTTCATGGACATCGGCGCGCGCTCCCTGGTCACCATGGGCCTGTTCGTGGGCATGCTGTTCCTGGGTTTCATCTACGTCTGGAAGAAGGGAGCGCTCGAATGGGAGTGATTCAAACCAGCGACAAGCTGATGACCAACCCCATCCCGGAAGGGCGGGTGGACGACATCCTGCGCCCCGAAGGCGAGAACCCGCTGCTGGAAAAGGGCTACGTCACCACCAGCGTCGATGCGCTGATGAACTGGGC
>JBIIHJ010000295.1:0-5169 GCA_044235875.1 Pseudoxanthomonas sp. | reverse complement strand
CTGGTGCCGGCGTTCCTGGGGCCACTGCTCGGGCCGCCGCTGGGCGGCCTGCTGGTGACCTACTGGAACTGGCACTGGATCTTCTACATCAACATCCCAATCGGGGTGATGGGCTTCGTGCTGGTACGCAGGTACATCCCCTACATCGAGGCGGCGGACCACCCGACGCCGTTTGACCTGCGGGGCTTCGTGCTGTGCGGGCTGTGCCTGGGCTGCGGCCTGTTTGGCCTGGAAATGGTCAGCCAGCGCGACGGGTTGAGCACGGCGTTGGCGTTGATGGGCGTCAGCCTGGCCGCGGCGCTGGGCTATGTGTGGCACGCGCGCCGGCACCCGGCGCCGCTGCTGGACCTGAGCCTGATGAAGATCGATTCGTTCCGGCTATCGGTGATGGGCGGCTCGGTGATGCGTGTCACCCAGGGCGCGCAGCCGTTCCTGTTGCCGCTGCTGTTTCAGCTGGGCTTCGGCTACAGCGCCGCGCACGCGGGCCGACTGGTTCTGGCCACCGCGCTTGGCGCCCTGCTCATGCGGTTGTTCACGCCGTTTCTGCTGCGCCGGGTGGGCTACCGCCGCGGGCTGATCGGCAATGGCCTGCTGGCCAGCGCCGGCTATGCGATCTGCGCGTTCTTCCGGCCTGGTTGGCCGGACGGACTCATGTTTGCGCTGCTGGTGTGCTGCGGGGCGTTCATGTCGTTCCAGTTCGCCGCCTACAACACGGTGGCCTACGAGGCCGTGCCCACAAGGCGCATGAGCAACGCTTCCAGCCTGTACACCACCCTGCAGCAGCTGATGCTGTCGGTGGGCGTGTGCGTGGGCGCACTGGTGCTCAAGGTCGCCATCTCGCTTGGCGATGATCCGAGCCCGCAGCTGGGCGACTTCTCGGTGGCCTTCATCGTGGTCACGTTGGTGTCGCTGTCATCGACCTGGTGGCACCTGAAGTTCACCCACGACGTGGGTGCCGAACTCTCGGGACATCGACGGGTCAAGGCGGCTTGAGCTTCGGCCAACCCGCATCCCACGTGCTTGCACTGCCGCACTGAGACCGATCCCCTCCCACCCCGCACGCCGGCCCCGCTTCGGTGGACGCCGCGACAGCGGCGATGGGCACTGCCAGTAAGGCCCCATCGCCGCTTTAGCGGCGCCCATCCGGTTCAAGCGCGGGTCAGGCGCCAGGCGCGATGGATGCGCGCGTTGCGTTCGAAATCCGGGCCGATGGTCTGCGGGCTGATCTCCTCGCACACGGCAAATTCGGCTACCCCATCGGCATCCAGCTTGAAGCGCCGGAAGTTGTTGGAGAAATACAGCACCCCGCCCTGCGATAGCCGCGCGATGCAGGCGCGCAGCAGGCGCACGTGGTCGCGCTGGATGTCGAAGTCGTCCGCGCGCGCCGAGTTGGAGAACGTCGGCGGGTCGCAGAAGATCAGGTCGTACTGACCGCGGTCGGCTTCCAGCCAGGGCAGCGTGTCGGCCTGCACCAGCTGGTGTTGCTGCCCGCCCAGGCCATTCTCCTGCAGGTTGTCCTGGCACCACTGCAGATACGTGCCCGACAGGTCCACGCTGGTGGTGCTGGCCGCGCCGGCCACCGCCGCTTCCACGCTGGCCACGCCGGTGTAGCTGAAGAGATTGAGGAAGCGCCGGCCGCGCGCCTGCGCCGCCATCTGCCCGCGCAGCGGACGGTGATCCAAAAACAAACCGGTATCGAGGTAATCGAACAGGTTCACGCGCAGGCGCGCGCCGTGTTCGCGGACCACGATTACTTCGCTGCCCGCGCCCAGGCGGCCGTACTTGCTGCCGCCCTTGCCACGTGCGCGCGACTTGATCGCGACCTGCTCGTGCGGCACGGCAAACACGCTGCGCACCGCAGCCAGCAGTTCATTGAAACGGCGCAGCGTGTCGGCCTCGGGGATGCTGGCCGGCGCGGCGTATTCCTGCACGTGCAGGAAGACGCGGCGCGCGCCTTCGGCTTCCTCGTAGACGTCCACCGCGGCGGCGTATTCGGGTAGATCGGCGTCGTAGACGCGATAGCAAGCCACGTCCTCGCGCTGGCGCCAACTCTTGAACTTCTTGATGTTCTTGCGCAGGCGGTTGGCCACCATCTGCGCGCCGTCGTTCAACTCGACCGGCGCGTCGGGCACCACGCGCTGCGGCGGCGCGATCGGGTCGACGAAGATCAGCGCGCACTCGATGGCGCCGTTGAACAGCTGGTACTTCTTCTGCGCGCGCAGGCCGGTGGCCATGGCCAGATCGGCGCTGCCGCACAGCAGGCTGGCACGCCAGTCCGGCACCGCGCCCCGCAGGCCATCGCCCAGCGCGCGATACAGCGCCGCATCGGCCGCCAGGCGTTCGTCGTAAGGCGGGTTGCACACCACCACGCCGCGGCGGACCGGCGGCACCGGCAGCTTGGCGACATCGCAGACCTGCAGCGCGATGGCGTGCTCCACGCCGGCTTCGCGCGCGCTCTCGCGGGCGGCCTCGATGGCGCGCGGATCGATGTCGCTGCCAAAGGCCACCTGCGCAGGCAACGCAGCGCGGCCCTTGGCTTCGCGTTCGCGCGCCTGTTCGCGCAGCGTTTCCCACTGCGCCGCATCGAAGCCCATCCAGCGCGTCGGCGGCAGGCTGCCATGACGCTGCAGGCCCGGCGCCACGTCGGCCGCCATCAGCACGCCCTCGATCAGCAGCGTCCCGCTGCCGCACATCGGGTCCAGCAGGCCGCCGCCACCGGCGTAGGACTGGGTCCAACCGGCGCGCATCAACACGGCCGCAGCCAGATTTTCCTTCAACGGCGCGTCGTTGCGCACGCGGCGCCAGCCACGCCGATGCAGCGGGCCGCCGCCCAGGTCGATCGAGATCGTCGCCCGGCCCTTGCGCAGGGAAAAGTTGATGCGCACGTCCGGATCATCCACATCCACCGACGGGCGCTCGAAGCCCTCGGTGCGCAGGTGATCGACCACCGCATCCTTGACCCGTTGCGCGGCAAAGCGCGCGTGGGTAATCACCTCGCCGGACACATGCGCGTCCACCGCCAGGGTATGTTCTGAAGTCAGGTGCTGGGTCCACGGCAGCGCATAGACGCCGTCGTACAGCGCGTCCTGGTCCAGGCACTCGAACTCGCCGATCGGCCACAGCACGCGGCTGGCCAGGCGCGACCACAGCACGAAGCGCTGGGCATCGTGCAGGCTGCCTTCGACATTCACGCCGGACACGGTGGCCGTGGCTTTTGCGGCGCCCAGCGCCAGCAGCTCATCGACCAGCAGATACTCCAGGCCCTTGGCGCAGGAAACGTAGAACTTCATGGGATTCAGTCACGCTCAGGAGTGAGGGAAGAGGAGTGAGGAGTGAGAAGATCAAGGGAAAACGCAAGGGCAGCTACTGGCATTCGCCGTTGCCCTCGCGCACTTTTCACTTTTCTACTCACTCCCAGATAATTCAGAGGCCGGCCAGCAACTGGGCAAAGGCCTGCGCGGCCGCGTCGACATGGTTGGAGAGGCGATGGTCGTCGTCGACCAGCAGCAGGCGCGCGCGACGCGCCTGTGCCCAGTCGGCCACGTGCTTGGCCGGGATCAGCTCATCGTCCCAGCCATGGATGATCGACACCGGCACCTGCGCGGCGTCCAGCGCCGGCAGCGGTCCCAGCACGGTGGGCGGCGCCATCAGGAACAGCGCATGGACCGGCACCAGCAGCGACACCTGCGCCGAGGTGTAAGCGCCCAGGCTGGAACCGACCAGCACCAGCGGACCTTTCTTGGCCGCCGCTTCTGCCAGGGTGCGCAGGCGCACCAGGCGTGCACCGACGTCGCCCAGCTGGCCGGCCTCAGTCATGCCATCCAGATCGGTGAAATCCGGGCGTTCATGGGTCCAGCCGGCGGCTTCTGCGACGAGGGCCAGGGCGGTGACCTTGGTCGCGTCCGGACCGCTTTCGAACCCATGCGAGAGGATGACGTGGCCGCGGATCACAGCGGCACCACCGCATCGCCGACGGCGAAGGTGCCGCCTTCGATGATCCGGGCGCACAGCCCGCCGTGGCCGCGCATGGCGTTGTAGCCGCCGGCGCCCAGCGCCACTTCCATGCGCGAACACGGGTCGCAGGGGTCGGTGCCTTCCAACACCACATCGCCGATGCGGAAGCGGCGCTCCTTGAGCGCGATCAGCGGAATGCCCGAGACCACCACATTGCGGCGCAGGGTGGCTGCATCGATCGCGTCCAGCCCGGCCAGAGTCGCGATCACCGGCAGGTGCTCGGCCTGGATCAGGGTCAGCCCGCGCTTGCCACTGCCGCCCTTGTAGCGATCCCCGGTCAGCCCGGCGCCGGCCTTGGCCTGCACGCGCTCGGCGGCGATCATGGCCACGTCGCGCGCCGGCCGCACGCCGATCCATTCCACCGCGCCGGCACGCGGCAAGGTGGCCATCAGCTTGGCGAGCGGGGAATCGGGATTGAAAAGCATGGGCGGCGCACACGACGACGGCGCGGGACGCCGGGGCGCGCAGTTTACCGTGCACCCCGCCCAGGGGCTGCCGTCCGCCGCCGCGGCGCGTGTAGCATCGGCGGCCATGCCGCAAACCTTGCCGATCACACTGGACCCGCTGCCCTACGAAGGCCTGCTCGCCGCCCGCCCGCTGGAGCAGATCGACCTGGTGGTCATCCACTGCACCGAACTGCCCGACCTGGCCACCGCCCGCGACTTCGGCGAACAGGTTCGCTATGCCTCGGGCACCGGCAACAGCGGCCACTGGTACATCGACCGCGACGGCGCCATCGCCCAGTGGGTCAACGCGACCCGCACCGCCCACCACGTCCGCGGCTACAACCCGCGCAGCGTCGGCATCGAGCTGGTCAACATCGGCCGCTATCCGCATTGGCTGCATGCCGGCCGCCAAGCAATGGACGTGCCTTATCCGCAGGCGCAGATCGATGCCTTGGTCGCGCTGCTCGGAAAGCTGCAAGCGACCTTGCCGGCGCTGCGTTGGATCGCCGGGCATGAGGATCTGGATACCGATCAAGTGGCGGCGGAGGATGATCCGGGCGTGCTGGTGGCACGCAAGCGGGATCCTGGGCCCTTGTTTCCGTGGGAAGCGGTGATGGCGCGGGTGGGGTTGGAGCGGCTGGCTCCCTGATTGGCTTGGCCTTGCGCCTGCGTCCTACGTCCTACGTCCTGCGTCGACCTGACTTCTGCG
>JBIIHJ010000049.1:0-16817 GCA_044235875.1 Pseudoxanthomonas sp. | reverse complement strand
AACGCCCCAGCCGAGCAGGCTCGGCTTTACAGGAATCTGGCGAGCCCATGCATACAGCCGCTTGCCCGGCGGTACCCAAGACACCGCCGGGCAACGGGGCTGCCCTCGGATCGACATGCCCCCACCGGAATAGACGGAGTCAGCCGCCGGCGGCAACCTTTTCGAAGAAGTCGTAGATGCCTTCGTCGCTCATCTTGCGGGCGTTGGCCAGTTCGCCGAGCTTGGTGGTGTAGACCACCTTGCCCTGGGGCGAAACGATGACCGCGGCGGGGATGCCTTTCTCGATGGGATTGCCGTAGGTCTTGGCAATATCCAGGTTGTGGTCCCAGTTGCCGACATCGACCTTGACCACTTCGAAGTGCTGGGCGATCAGCGCGGCGTTCTTCTGGCCGTGCAGCGAGGTATCCAGCGCCCGGCAGTCGCCGCACCAGTTGGCGCCGAAGATCAGCAGGGTCGGCTTGTGCGCCTGCTTGCCCGCAGCCAGCGCCGTGGCGATCTCGGTCTTGGCATTGGCGGCCGGATCGTAGGGTCCGGTGACGGGCGCAGCGGCAAGCGCGGTGCCGGTGGCGGCAAGCAGAAGCAGGGGCAGCAGCAATCGTTTCATGGCAGGCACGGACCGGGAGGCGAGGGAATCCCGATAGTTGGTCGCCAATGCTGCCCGCGTCAACCGCCGCTGCGTGGCGATGCGCGGAACGCTGCATCGCCGGGAGATAATCATGGCCTGTCGTTATCACTCATGCCCATGCCCGACGTTGCGCCCATCGCCATCCTCTACCAGGACGACCTGCTTGCCGTGGTCGACAAGCCCGCCGGGCTGATGGTCCACGACAGCGGGCTGGCGCGAGGCGAGGACCAGTTCCTGGCGGACCACCTGCGCGAGCAGCTGGGCAAGCCGATTTTCCTGATCCATCGCCTGGACCGCGGCACCAGCGGCTGCCTGCTGGTGGCGTTCGACCGCGACACCGCCTCGGCCCTGGGCAAGGTCTTCATGTCGCGCGAAGTGGAAAAGGACTATCTGGCCGTCTGCCGCGGCTGGCCGGAAGAGCAGTTCACCATCGACCATGACCTGGACGGCGGACCGGGCAAGCCGGTCAAGAAACAGGCGATCACCGGCTTCGTGCGCCTGGCCACCGGCGAGCTGGATATCCCATCAGGGGGCTTTGAGACCTCGCGCTATGCGTTGCTGCGCTGCCGCCCGCACACCGGTCGCTTCCGCCAGATCCGGCGCCATCTCAAGCATGCCTTCCATCACCTGATCGGCGACACCAGTCATGGCGAAGGCCGGCACAACCGCGCGTTCCGCATGCGCGGCGTACATCGCATGCTGCTGCACGCGCGCAGGGTGTCGTTCCTGCATCCAGCCACCGGCGCGCGCATCCAGGCGCTGGCGCCGCTGGATGCCGAGTTCACCAAGGCGCTGGACTTGTTCGGCTGGGATCACGACCTGCGCTAGGCGGGCGGCGTCATCCCATGCGCAGGGCGGCCAGCACCATCAACGCCAGCGTGCAGCCAAACCCGACGAACCACACCGCACTGCGCAGGCTGGCACGGCCGGCGATGTAGGCCAGGCCATGGGCGATGCGCGCGGCCAGGATCACCAGCGCCAGCGCGGCCACGGTGTTTGCGCTGACGCCGGCAACCTGCGCCATCAATACGCCTGCGGCGATCAATGGAAACGCCTCGAAGCCGTTGAGCTGCGCGGCATGTGCCCGCTGCGAACGCGGACTGGCCTGCTGCGCCTGCCAGGCACGCGGATCGCGATTGTCGTAGCGCGTGCCCGCAGTGGCCTTGGACTTGGCCACGCTGGTCCACACGTACGGCAGCAGGGCAACGATCAGCACGCACCAGTAGGCGACGGCGTAGGACATGGCAGGCGTTCCGGCAAAAGAAGGCGCGCAGCTTAGCGCCTGCGTGCGTCGGGCAGACAGCAGAAAGGCGCCGCAAGGCGCCTTTCCTTCATGTGGCATGCCGTCCTGAAATTACGGCTTCGCCGAGGTCTTCATCATCGTGTCGCGCGCGGCCTTGAACGGATTGCCGTCGTACCAGTTGGGCCACTGACCATCGCCGGCCAGCGACTTGCCCACACCGTAGACCAGGTCCAGGTCCTGCACGGTGCCGTCCAGCTTCCAGGTGGCCGGGTCGTACGCGTCGGCCGGCGAGTGGTAGCGGTGCTCGCCGTAGTCCTTGGCATAGGCTTCGCCGGCCTGCTTGCCGCCATCGACAAGGTCTTCGCCGCCGTCGGTATACAGCGCCGGCACGCCGGCCTTGGCGAAGTTGAAATGGTCCGAGCGGAAGTAGAAGCCGCTCTGCGGCGCCGATTCGGCATGCAGCGTGCGGCCCTGCGCATCGGCCAGCGGCTTGAGGATGTCCTCCAGCTGCGAGGCGCCGAAGCCGGTCACCGTCACGTCCTTGGCCTTGCCCGCCACCGACATCGCGTCGATGTTGATCACCCCGGCGATCTTGTTGAGCGGGAAGGTCGGATGGGCCACGTAATACTTGGAGCCGAGCAGGCCCGATTCCTCCAGCGTCACCGCCAGGAACACCACCGAGCGCTTGGGCTTGGGGTCTTGATGCGCGAACGCATCGGCCACTTCCAGGATGCCGGCCACGCCAGTCGCGTTGTCGACCGCACCGTTGTAGATGTTGTCGCCGTCCTCGTTGTCGTGCTTGCCCAGGTGGTCCCAGTGGGCCATGTACAGCACGGCCTCGTCGGGCTTCTCGCTGCCGGGCAGCACGCCGATCACGTTGCGCGACTGCTTCTCGGCGATGGTGCTCTTGAGATCCAAGGACAGCTTGGCCTTCAGCGGCACGGGCTTGAAGCCGCGCCTGGAGGCGTCCTTGTAAGCCTGGTCCAGGTCCAGCCCGGCCTTGGCGAACAGTTCACGCGCCACCCCTGCGGTGATCCAGCCCTGCGCGGGCACGCGCGGTTCGGGATCGTCCTTGGCCGGCAGGTCGTACTGCGCGCCGGACCAGGAATTCTTGACCACGTCCCAACCGTAACTGGCGCCGGCGGTGTCGTGGATGATGATCGCCGCGTCGGCGCCCTTGCGTGCGGCTTCCTCGAACTTGTAGGTCCAGCGGCCGTAGTAGGTCATCTTCTTGCCGTCGAACAACGTCGCGTCGTCGGTGTGGAAGCCCGGGTCGTTGACGAACATCACCACGGTCTTGCCCTTCCAGCTCCTGGCGCTGCCGTAGTCGTTCCACTTCTGCTCCGGCGCATCCACGCCATAGCCAACGAACACCAGCTCGCTGTTGTCCACCTTCACTTCGGTCCTGCCGCTGCGCGTGCCGATCACCATCTGGTCGCCGAAGGCCAGCGTCCTGGCGGTGCCATCGGCCTCGGTGAGGGTGATCGACGTGCCCGGATCGGCGGTGGTTTCCACCATCGACACATCCTGGGTCCAGCCACCGTGGTTGCCTGGCTGCAGGCCGATGCGCTGCATCTGCTCGGTGATGTAGGCCACGGTCTTGTCTTCGCCGGCGGTGCCGGGCGCGCGGCCCTCGAAGGCATCGGAGGACAACGTCTTGACCAGCTCGCCGAAGTCGGCAGCGTTGATCTCCGGGGCGAAGGCGTGCGGTGCGGCAGGCGCGGCCGCATCGGCCGGCGGCGTGGACGCGACGGGCGCGGCCGCCGGTTCGGGCTTCTTGCAGGCCGACAGCGCGGTCAGCGCGGCCAGGCCCAGCAGCAGCTTGCGGGACATGCGGGTTCCTTACAGGTGGCATCAGGAACCGGCGATTCTAGCCAGATGCGGGCGCCGGCAGATGCCGGGCCCGCATGTCCAAACCGACAGCGGTGCTTATTCGCTGGGCGCGGTGTCGCTGCTGTAGGCCACCGGGGTGGCGCCGCTGACCGTGCCGACCTTGGCGCTGCTGTGGACGTAGAGCTTGACCGGGCGTTCGAACACCAGCGGGCCTTCGACCACTGCGTTGGGGCCGATGATCACCCGCGGATCCTTGTTGCGGTTGTTCTTGCCCCAGGATTCGTTCTTCTCGATCTTGATGCCGCCGCGGACGCGCGAGCCGGCGCCGACGGTGATGTCGCCGTTGACCGTCTCGATGCCGCCGCCCAGGTCGGTGCCGACGATCCCGATGGAGCCGTTGACGTTCTCGATGCCCTTGGTGACCTTGCCGCCGCGGTCGACGAAGACGCTGCCGTTGACCGTTTCCAGGCTGCCGTTGACGGTGACGTCCCGGCCCAGCTTGATGCTGCCGTTGACCGTTTCCAGGTCGCCGGTGACGGCCTTGTCGGCCACGTTGATGCCACCGTTGACGGTGCCTGCATCCTTGGTGGTGGCGCCGGCCTCGATGGTGATGCCGCCATTGACCGTTTCCAGGTCGCCATAGGCCTGGCCGGCCTGGGCGGTGATGCTGCCGAGCACCTTGTCGATGGACTGCTGGGCGCTGGCGGTGCCGGCGGCCAGGGCCAGCGCGACGGCCAGGGCGGCGAAGGGCAGGCGGGCGATGCGATGGGTCATGACGGTGTTTCCCTTGGTGGTTTGCTCGGGTGTGATGCGCCCGGCGGCGCGAAGGTTTAAACCGGCGTGGGGCCGGATACGGGCCGTTGCATCGGGCGCCGCTACAATCGGCGCCCTGTCATCGTCCCAGGAAGCCCCCGCCGTGTCCGATTTTGCCCCGCGTCCGAAGCCCGTCGTCCTGCTGATCCTGGATGGCTGGGGCCATCGCGAAGACCCGACCGACAACGCCGTGGCCCAGGCCACGCTGCCCAACTGGCGGCGGCTGCTCAAGACCTGCCCCAACACGCTGATCCATACCGAAGGCCGTTATGTCGGCCTGCCGGACGGGCAGATGGGCAATTCGGAAGTGGGCCACATGAACATGGGTGCCGGCCGGGTGGTCTACCAGGACCTGACCCGCATCGACGCGGCCATCGAGGACGGCAGCTTCTTCAAGAACGCCGAGCTGGACGCGGCATGCGATGCGGTCAAGGCCGATGGCGGCACCCTGCACCTGATGGGCCTGCTCTCGCCCGGCGGCGTCCACAGCCACGAGCAGCACCTGTTCGCGCTGCTGGACCTGGCCAAGCAGCGCGGCGTGGCCAAGGTCGCCGTGCATGCGTTCCTGGACGGGCGCGACACGCCGCCGCGTTCGGCCAAGGAGAGCCTGGAAAAGCTGCAGGCCAAGTGCATCGAGGTCGGCAACGCGCATCTGGCCTCGGTGTCGGGGCGCTACTTCGCCATGGACCGGGACAAGCGCTGGGATCGCCTGCGCAAGGCCTGGGACGCGATCGTCGAGGCCCGGGGCGAGTTCACCGCCAGCTCGGGCGCCGAGGCGCTGGCCGCAGCCTATGCGCGCGATGAGAACGACGAATTCGCGCTGCCCACCGTCATCACCGGCGTCGGGGCCGACGGACAGGCTGGCAGCGGACCGATGGCCGATGGCGATGCGGTGATCTTCTTCAACTTCCGCGCCGACCGCGCCCGCCAGCTGACCGCCGCCTTCGTGTCGCCGACGTTCGACGGCTTCCAGGCGCGCAAGCCCGCGCTGGCGCGCTTTGTCTGCATGAGCGAGTACGACGCCAAGCTGCCGGCGCCGGTGGCCTTTGGCGCCGACGACCTGCACAACACGCTGGGCGAACTGCTGGCCGCGCACAAGCTGAGCCAGCTGCGCATCGCCGAAACCGAAAAGTACGCCCACGTGACGTTTTTCTTCAGCGGCGGCCGCGAGGATGCCTACGTCGGCGAGCAGCGCATCCTGGTCCCCAGCCCCAAGGTCGCCACCTATGACCTGCAGCCGGAGATGAGCGCACCGGAAGTCACCGACAAGCTGGTCGAGGCGATCGGCTCGGGCACCTTCGACGTGATCATCTGCAACCTGGCCAACCCGGACATGGTCGGCCACAGCGGCATCCTCGAAGCAGCCATCCAGGCGGCCGAGGCGGTGGACGTGGCGATCGGCAAGGTCGAGGCCGCCGTGCGCGCGGCCCATGGCGCGATGATCATCACCGCCGACCACGGCAACCTGGAAATGATGGCCGACCCCAAGACCGGCCAGCCGCACACCGCCCACACCGTCGGCCCGGTGCCGCTGGTGTACCTGGGCGAGCGGACCGATGTGCACCTGCGCGAGGGTGGCGCCCTGCGCGATGTCGCGCCGACCTTGCTGGAGCTGCTCGGCCTGCCCAAGCCGGTCGAGATGACCGGCGTGAGCCTGATCACCGGATGAAACCGGCGCTGCTGCGCATCGGACGGCTGGGGCTGCTGACGGCCCTGGCCACGGCCGGCTGCGGCATCGCCCTGGCGCAGAGCCAGAACGAGGCGCAGAAAAAGCTCGAGAGCATCCGCAAAGAGCTCAAGAGCGTGGCCGCCGAACGTCGCGACCTGGAAGGACAGCGCGGGCAAGCCTCGCGCCAGCTGCGCGCGGCCGACGAGCAGGTCGGCACCAGCAGCCGCAAGCTGACCGAAACCCAGACCGCGCTGCAGAAGGAACAAGCCGCCCTGGCCCAGCTGCAGGCCAAGCGCGACGCCATGCAGCAGCACCTGTCCGGCGAACGCGCCGAGCTGTCGCAACTGGTGCGTGCGGCCTACATGGCCGGCGGCAACGCGCCGCTCAAGGTGCTGCTGTCCCAGGACAAGGTCGCCGATGCCAATCGCGCGATGGTCTACCACCGCTACGTGCAGGGCGATGTCGCCCAGCGCATCGAGGCGTTGACCCATCAGCTCGAAGCACTGCGCACGCTGGAAGCGGAGATCGAAACGCGTCGTGCCGCGCTGCAGACGGCCCACCAGAAGCAGCAGACCCAGGTCGCCCAGCTCAAGCGCGACCGTAGCGAGCAGGCCAAGCTGGTCAGCCAGCTCGACGAACGCTACGAAGACCGCAGCGACCGCGTCCAAGCCCTGGGCCGCGATGCCAAGTCGCTGGAAACGCTGCTGGCCAACCTGCGTGCCGCCGCCGCCCGCGCCGAGGCCGAACGTCGCGCCGCGGCCGAACGCGCCCGTCGCGAACAGGCCGCCCGCGAGACGGCCGCGCGCGAACAGGCGCAAAAGGACCGCGACACCGCGCTGGCCGAAGGCCGCCCCGCGCCCCCGCCGCGCAAGGCCCCGCCTCCACCGCCTCCACCCAAGGTCGCCAGCGCGCCGGGGTTGAAGGTCGGCGGCCTGGGTTGGCCGGCGTCGGGCAACCTGCTGGCGCGTTTCGGCGGGCAACTGCCCGATGGCCGCCCCAGCCAGGGCGTGCTGATCGGCGCGCCGGTCGGCAGTGCCGTCACCGCGGTGGCCGATGGCACCGTGGTGTTTTCCGAATGGATGACCGGCTACGGCCTGATCCTGATCATCGACCACGGCAACGGCTACATGAGCCTGTATGCGCACAACGAGTCGCTGCTGCGCGATGCCGGCGATGCGGTGAAGAAGGGTGATGCCATCGCCAAGGTCGGCAGTTCCGGCGGTTGGGGCACCTCGGCGCTGTACTTCGAACTGCGCAAGGGCGGCGCGCCGGTCGATCCGTCCTCGTGGCTGCAGCGGCGTTAGGGCGAGGAGTGCGCGGTGGACCAAGAGTGAGGAGTCAGGAGTGAGCCGGGGCAAGGCATGAGGCTTCGCGCCTTGCTCGCCCCTCTTCACTCACTCCTGGTCGCCGGCGCTGCCTACAACAGGGTTTTAGCCCCGCTTCGCGCATAATCCAGGCGCACCTGTCCCCACGATCTGTCCGGAGTTGCCGCATGCGCGTGTCCCTGTTGCTGACGTCCCTGCTGCTGGCCATCGCGCCGGCCTTCGCCCAGCAGGCCGCACCGCCGGCGCAGGAAACTCCGCAGCAGCAGGCCCCGCAGGATCCCAAGGCCGCGCCGGCCAGCGCGCCGCAGGATGACCAGGACCAGACCAAGCCGGTCGGTTCCAGTGATGACCCGTCCGCCGCCGAATCCACGCCGTCGGACGTGCCGCTGGACGAGATCCGCCGCTTCGTCTCGGTGTTCAACGCGGTCAAGCAGGCCTATGTCGAGCCGGTCGACGACCAGAAGCTGATGCATTCGGCCATCCGCGGCCTGCTGCTGGACCTGGACCCGCACAGCGCCTACCTGGACAAGGAAGACGCGCAGAGCTTCGACGAGCAGGCCAACGGTGCCTACGACGGCATTGGTGTGGAGCTGCTGGCCCAGCCTGATGGCACGCTGCAGGTGGTCTCGCCCATCGACGGCACGCCGGCCGCACGGGCGGGCATCCAGTCCGGCGATGTGATCATCGCCATCGATGGCAAGTCGCTGGGTGGTATGGCCGATTCGATGGAACCGCTGCGCGGCGCGCCTGGCAGCAAGGTCACCCTGACCATCGTCCGCGACAAGACGCCCAAGCCGTTCGACAAGGTCCTGACCCGCGAGACCATCCGCGTGGCCAGCGTGCGGTCGCGCATGCTGGAGCCGGGCTACGGCTACATCCGCATTAGCGCCTTCCAGGCCGATACCGGTGCGGATTTCCAGAAGGCCGTCGACGGGCTGACGGCCAAGGGTACGCTCAAGGGCGTGGTCCTGGACCTGCGCAGCAATCCAGGCGGGCTGCTGACTTCGGCCGTGCAGGTCGCCGACGACCTGCTGGAGAAGGGCACCATCGTCACGACCAAGGGTCGCATCGCCATCAGCGATGCCAAGTTCGAAGCCACGCCGGGCGACCGCTTGAACGGCGTGCCGATGGTCGTGCTGGTCGATGCCGGCTCGGCCAGTGCGGCCGAGGTGCTGGCCGGCGCGCTGCGCGACAACGAGCGCGTGCGCATCGTCGGCAGCCGCACCTTCGGCAAGGGCTCGGTGCAGACCGTGTTGCCGCTGGACAATGGCGACTCGGTCAAGCTGACCACCGCGCGTTACTTCACGCCCAGTGGCAAGTCGATCCAGGCCACGGGCATCGTGCCCGACGTGGTGCTCAAGCCCGACGAACCTGCCGACAAGGACATGCCGGCGGCGCTGGCCGACTACAGCGAGGCCAAGCTGCCCGGCCACCTGCATGGCGACCAGGAAAACTCGGAGGGTTACACCACCGGTGACGTGCTCAACGGAGACAAGCCGGTGGACCAGGCGCTGGCAGAACTGAAGCATCCCGGCTCGGTTGCCGCCGCGCTCAAGGCCACGGCGGACAAGGCCGCCGCGGCCAAGCCCAAGCCCGTCTCCAAGCCAGCGGCACCAGTCCCCGCCAAGCCTGCGGCCGCCGCGCCGACCGCGCCTGCCAGCAACATCGCGCCCCAGACCGATGCCGTCACGCCGCCGGGCAAGTAAGGCAAATGGTTTGGCGTGTGGGCCGCTTCAGCGACGATGGGCCTCATCAAGCAAGCCATGGCCGCCGAAGCGGCTCACGAAATAGCGGCCTTGATCGCGCTACCGCTCAACGGCGCTCGGACAGCACGTCTGGATTGACGATGTGCTGCGGCTGGCCCGCGGCGAAGGCGCGCACGTTGTCCAGCGCCGTGCCCAGGTACAGCGTGTAGCTGTCCTGCTCGACATAGCCCAGGTGCGGCATCGCCAGCACATGCGGGTGTTGCAGCAGTGGGTCATCGTCCGCCTGCAGCGGTTCGCGTTCGAACACATCCACCGCGGCCTGACCCGGGCGACCCGCCTCAAGCGCGGCCAGTAGCGCGCCGGGCGCGATCAGTTCGGCGCGGCTGGTGTTGACCAGGAGCGCGTCGGGTTTCATGCGCGTCAGTAGCGCGGCATCGATCTGGTGGCGCGTGGAGGGCGCGAGCCGGCGATGCAGCGTCAGCACGTCGCTACGCTCGAACAAGGCCTCGCACGATGGCGCGATTTCGTATCCCTCGGCCTGCGCGGCGGCGCATGACGCCTCACCACCCCACACCAGCACCTGCATCCCGAACGCGCGGCCATAGCCGGCGATCAACCGCCCGATCTTGCCGTAGCTCCAGATGCCCAGCGTGTGGCCGTGCAGCGTGCGGCCCAGGCGCGCATCGCCCACGTCCTGCCAGCGTCCAGCCCGCAGCGCGGCGGCGTAGTCGGGCAGGCGCCGCATCGCGGCCATGATCAGGGCCCAGGTCAGTTCGGCCGGTGCGATCGGCGAGCCCACGCCTTCGGCCACGGCCACGCCCTGCGCGGTGCAGGCGGCCAGGTCGATGTGCGCGCCGACCTTGCCGGTCTGGCTGATCAGGCGCAGCTGCGGCAGGCGTGCGAGCAGGGCGGCATCGATGCGGGTGCGTTCGCGGATCAGAACCAGGGCCTGTGCATCGCGCAACAGCGCCACGCGCTGTCCCATGTCCTCAGGCAAGCCCCCGATGACCTCGATCTGCAGGCCGTGGCCGTGGGCCTGCAATGCAGACAGGGCCGCGCACGCGCGCTGGTAGTCGTCGGGGATGACAACGCGCATCAGCGCGGCCGGGCGGGCATCGGAAACGGGGTGACGACTTTTTCGCCACTGGCCGCGTCGCGGATCGCGCTGGCGCCCTTCTTCTCCACTTCCTCCACCCGCACGATGCTCTGCATCGGCAGGTGCAGCACGCGGGTATCGCCGAACTCCTCGCGCAGGCGTTCCTCGGTGGGATCGACGACCAGGCCGTCGTGCACGTCGAACACCAGCTCGCCCACTTCGGTAAAGCCCCACAGCGCATTGGACGAGGCCACCTGGCGGGCGTACAGCTCGTACACCTTGCCGTGGTTCAGGAAGGTCACCTTGTAGAGCGGCTTGGACATGGCCTGGATCGATGAGAGAAGAAGGGATGCAGCGGGAAATGGAGGCGCGGTGCCGGATTTTCCAGCGACCGACTCAGTAGCCGTGGCGTCGTCGCATGCGCCGTGCGATGGCTGCGCGCACGAACAGCGCGAACACGATGCCGAACACGAATCCTGCCAAGTGCGCCGACCACGCCACCGCACCGAAGGCCGGGCCGATGTAGGCAAACACCACCTGCAGGATCGCCCACACCCCGATCAGCACCGCGGCCGGCGCCTTGACGAACTGCAGGAACAGGCCCAGTGGCACGACCACGCCGAGCTTGGCATTGGGAAACAACGCCAGGTACGCGCCGATCACCGCCGACACCGCGCCGCTGGCGCCGATGATCACCCGGTCCGGCGCGCCGATCACCAGCACCGCGGCCAGGTTGGAGATCGCCCCGCCCAGCAGGAACAGCAGCAGGAAGCGCCACGGTCCCATCGCGCGCTCGGCCGGCAGGCCGAAGATCAACAGGAATACCAGGTTGCCCAACAGGTGCGCCCAGTCCGCATGCAGGAACAGCGCGGTGAACAACCTCAGCACTGACCCGTCGGTGAATCCGGCGCCCCAGTCCTGGGGCGTATCCAGCCCGCCGGTCAGCGCGCCCCATTCCAGCAGGAGCGTGCGATACAGGCCTACCGGCCGGGTCACTGCCCACAGAAACGCCAGCCACAACAGGGCGAACAACAGCGGCGTGGCCCAGCGCACGGACGGTTTGCGACGAGATGGCGTGGAAATGAACACGGCTCAGGATGATCCAACTGCGATGGCGGGCGTGCCAGGCGCGCCCTGAACCCGACTAAAATCTAATGTGAACGTTAGAGTTGCGTTAGCCCGAATCGTTATACTGACATACGCCGTCGTATGTCGGGAGGGGATTCCGGCGCGCCCAGGGCCTGCCTTTATGGCGGTTCCTGGCGCGACGACGCGGGCAGTTCCACATTTGTCTTCCGGAGATTATCCAATGCTGTCATCCCAGAATCTGTTTCGTGTTTCCCTGCTGGCCGCCGGCGTTGCAGGCGCGCTGTTCAGTGGTCATGCCCATGCTGCCGCCTTCCAGCTGAAGGAAAACAGCGCCAAGGCCCAGGGCCGTGCGTTTGCCGGCTCGGCCAGTGCGCCGGGTGACACCGCCGTGGTCGTCAACAACCCCGCCGCCATGCGTCTGCTCGAAGGCCGCCAGCTTGAATTCGGCGCGAGCGCGATCAGCTTCGGCGCCGACTTCAAGGGCAGCGGCAACTATGCCGGTGCAGGCGGCCCAGGCACCGGCGCGGCCATCAGCGGCGGCGACGGCGGCGATGCCGGCACGATCGCGGCCGTTCCTGCCGTGTATTTCGCCACCCCGATCGGCGACAACATGCACCTGGGCGCCTCGCTCACCGTGCCGTATGGCTTCAAGACCGAATACGACCGCGATTGGGTCGGCCGCTACCAGGGCATCAAGACCGAGCTGCAGGCCATCGACGCGGGCATTTCGTTTTCCTACGACGTCAATCCATGGGTGTCCTTCGGCGCGTCCGTGTTCGCCGAACGCCTGGATGTGGATCTGAGCAGCGCGGTCGATCTGGGCAGCGTCATTTCCGGCACTGCGCAACAGAATGCCGCGGCCCAGGTGCTGCGTGGCGGCGGTACGCCCGCCCAGGCTCAGGCCGCTGCACGCACCGCGGCCCAGCAGCTGGCTGCCGTCGGTTTTGCCCCGGGGACGCAGGACGGGTTCACGCGCCTCAAGGGACATAACACCGCAGTGGGTTTCACCCTCGGTGGCCTGTTCAGCATCGATGAGAATACGCATATCGGCTTGACCTATCGCTCGCAGGTCGACCACAAGGCCAAGAACGCTGACGCCACCTTCGACACTACGGCCCCGGCAGCGGCCTTGCTGGCCGTCAACGCGCCCGGCACCTTCGTTGATACCCAGGCCAACGCCAAGATCATCCTGCCGGCGACCGCCACGGCCAGCTTCACCCACATCGTCAACGATCAGTGGACGGTGATGGCCGACGTGACCCGCACGGCGTGGAGCAAGTTCGACACGGTGACCGTCGACTTCGACTCGGCCCAGCCGGACAACACCCTGGTGTTCAACTACCGCGACACGACGTTCGTCTCGATCGGTGCGGACTACAAGGCCAGCGATACGCTGACCTTCCGCGGCGGCCTGGCCTATGACCAGACTCCGACCCAGTCGGAGTACCGCGACGTGCGCGTGCCGGACACCACCCGCAAGTGGTTGTCGCTGGGTCTGACCTGGACCCCGTCGGCCAGCAGCGAATGGAACCTGGGCTATACCCACCTGTTCACCACCGACCCGACCGTCAACGAGACCTCGGCGACCTCCGGCACGCTGGTGGGTTCCTTCGACGTCAGCGGCGACATCCTGGCCGGTTCGTACACCTACAAGTTCTGATCGAACCTGTCGGCAACACCAGAGGAAACCCCGCCTTGCGCGGGGTTTCTTTTTGCCTGTCGCTCAGACCGCCTGGTGCACTTCGACCCGGTTGCGGCCACCGTGCTTGGCTGCGTACAGCGCCTCGTCGGCCCGATCCATCAGGTCGACCACCGGCATGCGTCGCGCGGTGCAGGCCACGCCCACGCTGACGCCCACCCGCAAGCCTTGGTGCTGCGGTAGCTGCATCTGTTCGGTGGCAGCACGGATGCGTTCGGCCAGCTGCGCCGCCTCGCTGCAGTCCAGCCCGGCACTGACCACGACGAACTCCTCCCCCCCGGTCCGCGCGAACAGATCGTCCTGGCGGATGCAGCGGCGCACGGTATCGGAAAACGCCTGCAGCACGCGGTCGCCGGTGCGGTGGCCATGCAGGTCGTTGATCGCCTTGAAGCGGTCCAGGTCCAGCGCCAGCACCGCCAGGCCATCGGGAATCGCGGCCGCGCCCGGCGCACGCCGTTCGTCCAGGCCGTGGCTCAGGCCGCGACGGTTGAGCGCGCCGGTGAGCGGGTCGATCAGGGCGCTGCGACGCAGGGCTTCGGCCGCGTGGAAACTGGTGAGCGTCAGCATGCAGAAATTGAGCATGAACCACAGCGCCAGATCGGTACTGACCCATGCATCGTCGATCCCGAACACGCCCTTGAACCAGCCCGGCACCACGCTGCTGTAGATGCCGATCAGCAGGATGCAGGCGGCCATCATCAGCCGCGCGGGCACGCGGTCCGGGGTGCTGCGCAGCATGCGCAGCTGCCAGATCATCACTGCCAGCGCGAACACCTCGACCGCGCTCAGCGCCACTCCCTGTGAATCCTGCGTGCCCGCGATGCACCAGGCCAGCACTGGCAGCAGCAGCGCCAGCGGCATCCACACCAGTTCGCGCGTGCGCAGGCGGCGCTGCTGGACAAACTGCACCACCGCCCAGGCCAGGCCGATCATGCCGGCGCAGGCAGCGATGCTGGAGAGGTTGGTGGCGAGCATGGCAGCGGTGGGATGGCCGCGATCGCGCAATGCCTCGGTCGCCGCATCCATCGACGCCGCCCCCAGCGTGTAGACCAGGTGCGCTGCGCCCCAGGTGCTGATGCCGTGGAGCGCGCGCGAGATCCGGCCCACATACAGGAACAGGAAGAACAGCACCACCGACAGCATGCAATCGCTGATCAGGCTGAAGAACACTGAGTTGGCCACGCGTTTCCCCCTGCCGTTGATCCGCCCCCTCCAAGCGGTGCACCGGCGATCATGAATGTATCGGAATGCTCAGCAAAGATCGTGCCATCGCATTCATGTTGGTGAGCGCACGCGGGTGGCATGCCCTGGTGGTCAACGGATTGCCCTGCGGGATCCGGGCCGTTTCGGACCCCTGGTGTCACCCCGCAACGCCAGCCGCAACTCCCGAGGCGATGCGCCTCTCGTCATTTGGTGCAATAGCCAAATCCCGCGATTGCATGCGGGCGCTGTGCGGACAATGCGCCCAGTGGCGTCTGCCGGGCTTCGGATCGCAGTCCAGACCGCGCTGCGACGGCGACGAGGTGATGCCGGCAAGCACGATGGCGGCCAAGTCTCTGACGCTGCGGCGATTTATGTGCGTTTGCACAAAATGCAGCTTGGTTGCCGGGGGTGTCCCCCGCGGCTACCATTCAGGCGTTTTCCGCAACGTGACAGGTGCGGCCAGCAGGATGATCGAGGTGGTGCCCCAGGTTCCGGAAGGACGCGGCGTGCGGCTCAGGCTACGGCCTCCGCAGGCACTGGATGCCCACCAGTTCACATGGCTGTTCGTGGTCTGTCTGGCCTTGATGTGGGGTGCGGGCGGCTTGGGCTGGTGGGCAGGCAATGTGCTCGCGCCGCTGTTCGCCGTGCTGCACAGTGCATGGGTCGGGTTGGCGTTGCGGGCTGTGTGGAGGTCCGGGCGGCGTGATGAAGTCATCGCGATCGATCCGGAGATGGTGGAGGTGCGGCGCTCGACGCAGCCTGTCCCCGCGTTTCGGGCCCATCCCTACTGGGTGAGGCTGAACGTGGGAGGGGCCGGCGAACGGATCACGCTTTCTTCCAGCGGCAGGCATGTGGAAGTGGGAACGCTTCTGGGGCCGGCCGAGCGGCAGCAGTTGGCAATACAGTTACGCGCTTTACTGGCGGCCGCGCTGCGGCCGTGACCGATGACACTGGGTGGGGTCTAGGCAATGACGCAACTGAAGGCTTGGTGCAGGCACGCTGGCGTGCTGTTGGCACTGGCGGGACTTCCGGGGATGGCACTGGCGCAACAGGCCGATCCCAAGGAATGGCAGCTCAACATGGGCAAGGGCGTGACCCATACCGCCCGGATGGCCTATGAAGCACACATGGTGGCGCTGTGGGTGTGCGTGGTCATCGGGGTCATCGTGTTCGGCGCGATGGGCTATGCGATGTTCAAGTTCCGCAAGTCCAAGGGGGCGGTCGCCGCGCAGTTCAGCCACAACACCACGGCCGAGCTGATCTGGACCATCGTCCCGATCCTCATCCTGATCGTGATGGCCTGGCCGGCCACGACCAAGCTGATCGCGATGTACGACACCCGCGATTCGGAAATGACCATCAAGGTCACCGGTTACCAGTGGATGTGGAAGTACGAGTACCTGGGCCAGGGCGTGGCGTTCACCAGCCGCCTGGACCGGGGGTCGGACCAGATGCGCCAGTCGGGCAAGGTGCCCACCGCCGCCTCCAACCCGCACTACCTGCTGGACGTTGACCATCCACTGGTGTTGCCGGTGGATACCAAGATCCGCTTCGTGATCACGGCCGATGACGTCATCCACTCCTGGTGGGTGCCGGCGCTGGGCTGGAAGCAGGACGCGATCCCCGGCCTGATCAACGAGGCCTGGACCAACATCGAGCAACCCGGCGTCTACCGCGGCCAGTGCGCCGAGCTGTGCGGCAAGGACCACGGCTTCATGCCGATCGTGGTGCGCGCGGTGTCCAAGGCCGAGTTCCAGCAGTGGCTGGCCGCGCAGAAGCCCGCCGCGCCCGCCGCACCTGCACCAGCGGAAGGCTCGCCCGCACCGGACGTGACGCCCGAGCAGGCCACGGAAGCCACCACGCCGTCGGCCGTCACCGCACCCCACACCGAAGCAGCGCCCGCGCCCGCCGCGCAGGCCTGACCTTTCTTCGCAACATCGCTGCTTTCGAGGAACACGCCCCATGGCCCACTCCGCCGCAGAGCATCACGACGATCACCATGGCTATCACAAGCAGGGATTCGTCGAGCGCTGGTTCTTTTCGACCAACCACAAGGACATCGGCACGCTCTACCTGATCTTCAGCTTCATCATGTTCATCGTCGGTGCTGGGATGAGCGTGGTGATCCGTGCCGAGCTGATGGAACCGGGCCTGCAGTTCGTCAAGCCCGAATTCTTCAACCAGATGACCACGGTGCATGCGCTAGTGATGATCTTCGGTGGCGTCATGCCGGCCTTCGTCGGCCTGGGCAACTGGATGATCCCGCTGCAGATCGGCGCGCCGGACATGGCGCTGCCGCGCATGAACAACTGGTCGTTCTGGCTGCTGCCGGTGGCCTTCTCGATGCTGCTGCTGACGCTGTTCCTGCCGGGTGGCGCGCCGGCCGGTGGCTGGACGCTGTATCCGCCGCTCTCGCTGCAGGGCGGCGCCAACGTGGCCTTCAGCGTGTTCGCCATCCACGTGGCCGGCATCAGCTCGATCATGGGCGCGATCAACATCATCGCCACCATCCTCAA
>JBIIHJ010000048.1:0-16851 GCA_044235875.1 Pseudoxanthomonas sp. | reverse complement strand
ATTCGTCGATTCGCTGGAGATCCCGCGCCGCATCCTGCTGATGGTCAAGGCCGGCGCCGGTACCGATGCGGTGATCGAGGAATTGAAGCCGCTGCTGTCCAAGGGCGACGTGCTGATCGATGGCGGCAACACCTTCTTCCAGGACACGCGCCGCCGTAACCAGGAACTGGCCGATGCCGGCTTCCATTTCATCGGCACCGGCGTGTCCGGCGGCGAGGAAGGCGCGCTGAAAGGCCCGTCGATCATGCCCGGTGGCCCCAAGGATGCGTACGAACTGGTCGCACCGATCCTTACCGAGATCGCCGCCAAGGCCGAAGACGGCACGCCGTGCGTGACCTACATCGGCACCGATGGCGCCGGCCATTACGTCAAGATGGTCCACAACGGCATCGAGTACGGCGACATGCAGCTGATCGCCGAAAGCTACGCAGTGCTCAAGGACGTGCTGGGCGTGTCCAACGCCGAGCTGGCCGACATCTACACCCAGTGGAACGACGGCGAGCTGGACAGCTACCTGATCGAGATCACCTCGAAGATCTTCCGCAAGCGCGATGACCACAGCGATGCCGACCTGATCGACGTGGTCCTGGACCGCGCCGCGCAGAAGGGCACGGGCAAGTGGACCAGCCAAAGCGCACTGGACCTGGGCGCGCCGCTGCCGCTGATCACCGAGTCTGTGTTCGCACGCGTGCTGTCCTCGCTGAAGGACGAGCGCGTGGCGGCATCCAAGATCCTGGCCGGTCCGGACGCGCCGACGTTTTCCGGGGACCGTGATGCCTTCATCGAGGCGGTGCGCAAGGCGCTGTACCTGAGCAAGATCGTGTCCTATGCGCAGGGCTTCGCGCAGATGCGCGCGGCGTCGGACGAATACGGCTGGGACCTGCAATACGGACAGATCGCCAAGATCTTCCGCGCAGGCTGCATCATCCGTGCGCGCTTCCTGCAGAAGATCACCGATGCCTACGCCACCCAGCCTACGCTGGCCAACCTGCTGCTGGATCCGTACTTCCAGAAGATCGCCGCCGATTACCAGGGCGCGCTGCGCGAGGTCGTGGGCACCGCGGTGCAGGCGGGCATTCCCGTGCCGTGCTTCTCCTCGGCCATCGCCTACTACGACAGCTATCGCAGCGCACGGCTGCCGGCCAACCTGCTGCAGGCCCAGCGTGACTTCTTCGGCGCCCATACCTTCGAGCGTACCGATCGCCAGGGCAGCTTCCACGCCGACTGGAACTGACGCCCGGCCGCCTCGGCGCCAGGCCCCCTAACGCCAAGGCTGTCTCCGTCATCAAGGCGCGCCCACGAAAACGGGCGCGCTTTTTTTGTGACACAAAGCTCGTTTTCGTGGGTTTGAGCACGTTCATCTGCGACCATCGCCGCGTTTGCAGGCTGCTCGATTCGGCGGACCATGCATGCGTCCGTTCGCCTTTTCAAGACCGCCATGTTCTTTTCCCGCGCCCGGCGCCGCCGCTTCCGCCTGTTGCTGATCATCCTGATGGCCTTGCCCGCCGCCGCGGCCCTGGCAGAGACACCGACCCTCAAGGTGATGAGCTTCAACGTGCGCACGCCGGCCGATACCAACGACAACCGCTGGGAAAATCGCCGCGACCTGATGGCGCGCGTGATCACCGCGCAGGCGCCGGACGTCATCGGCACCCAGGAGCTGGTCAAGCGCCAGGCCGACGACCTGGTCGCGCGCATGCCGCAGTACCGCTGGTTTGGCGAAGGCCGCCGCGGTGGCGACGGCGACGAGCACATGGGCGTGTTCTATCGCACCGACCGGCTGCGCGTGCTGACCTCGGGCAACTTCTGGCTGAGCGATACGCCCGAGGTGCCCGGCAGCATCACCTGGGGCAATCTGTTCCCGCGACTGGTGACCTGGGCGCGCTTCGAGCGCATCAGCGACGGGGCGACCTTCATCCTGTACGACACGCACTTTCCCTATCGCGACCAGGACGACGCGGCACGCCTGAAAAGCGCCCAGCTGATCGTCAAGCGCATTGCCGCACTGCCGGCCGACGAACCCTTCGTGCTGACCGGCGACTTCAACACGACCGATGCCGATCCCGCACATGCGGCGCTGACCGCCGTGCTCAAGGATGCGTGGCTGGCGGGCGCGCAACGCAGCGGGCCGGAGGCGACCTTTCACGACTTCACCGGGCAACCGGACCGGCGCCTGGACTGGATCCTGTTCCGCAACCTGACATTGCGGTCAGTCGATACCCTGACCACGCACGCCGGGCCGCGCTATCCCTCGGATCATTTCCCGGTGGTGGCCGTGTTTGAGCTGCCCAAGCCCGCCGCGCCCTCGCACTGAAAGCGCGCCGGCACCGGCAGCGATGGACCCCCGGTTCGAATCCTCACCGCCCTAGCCGATACCATGGCCGCTTGCCACGCATTCCGCATGGCCGCTCTTCGCCCCTGCAAGGACCATGACGTTCGATCTGGTGAAGTGGTTTTCAAGGAGTTGCTGTGCCCTGGCCCTGCTCTGCGGGTTGGGCGCCTGCGCGCGCGATGCGCGTCCGGTCGCCTACGTGGTGGCCGGGCAGGCCGCGCTGAGTGAAGCACCGCCGCAACCATGCCTGCACCAGCATCCCCCTGGCCGGACCCGGCTGACGCTGGCGCCGCCGGCAGGCGGTTGGTCGGGCGCACCCCAGGCAGTGGTGGTGCTGAACGTGTTCCGTGGCGAGATCGAGATCCGCCATGGCGAGCGCGAGCGCTGCGGCGTGCTGCAGGATGCCCGGACCCTGGATTCGCGCTTCCTGGCCGGCATGGGCACGGTGCTGGTGCCGGCGCGGGGCGACCTGCGCCCGATCGAGGTGGAGTTCGATCCCAGCCCGCTGCCGCTGTGGCGTCCGATCGTGCGCCTGGGCGAACCGGCGCCGGTGCAGCGCCAGGACACCTTCCGGTTTTCGCTGCGGGTGGCGTCGGTGGCGGTGATGCTGGCGCTGGTGCTGTCCTCGCTGCTGACCTTCATCAGCGCGCGCGAGCGGGCCTTTTTGTCCTACGGCGTCGGCGCGATGCTGTTCGCCTTGTGGATGGCGCTGCTGTCCGGGCTTTGGGCCTATCCGCGGCCCTGGCTTCCGCTGGAAGGCCTGTCGCTGCGGCTGCTGATCGCCCTGCCCATGGCGATGATCGGCATGACCATGCGCATGCTGGCCCACCAGGCCGCGCCGCGTTCGATGGCCAAGGCCGTACGGCGCGCCACGAACTGGCTGATGCCTGCCACGCTGCTGCTGGCCGCTGTGTCGATGGTCCTGCCCGAAACACTGATCGGCCCTGCCTCGCTGCTGGACGAAGGCGGTTTCTACCTGCTGTGCGCGGCGATGACGGTGCTGGCGATGCTGACCTTGTGGCGCGGCGAGCATGGCGGGGTGACCGCGGCGACCTGTGTGGTGCCGTTCCTGGCGCTGGGGCTGATGGAACTGAGCGCGCCCAACGTGCTGGCCAGTTGGAAAGTCGAAGCCATGATGCTGTCCGGCTGCTGGCTGGCGCTGACCGCGAGCATGGCGCTGACCCTGCGCCTTGGCAGCCTGCGCCGGCAACGCGACGAGATGCGCCTCCTGGCCCAGACCGATGCGCTCACCGGCCTGCCCAACCGCCGCGCCGCGTTGGAGCATCTGGCCGAAGTCAGCGCCGAGGCGCGCCAGCGCGGCAGCGCGCTGGCGGTGGGCTTCCTGGACATCGACCATTTCAAGGACATCAACGACCAGCACGGCCACGACGTCGGCGACCAGGTGCTGCAGCTGTTCGCGCGGACGCTGCGGCAGGTGTTCCGCGATGGCGACTACGTCGCGCGCATGGGCGGCGAGGAATTCCTGGTGGTGCTGCCTGGCGTGACGCCACAGCGCGCGCAAGCGAGGATCGAATCGTTGCGCACGTTGCTGGGGCAGGTCGCGGTGGAACTGCAGCGACCAGGCCTGCGTGTCACCCTGAGTGCGGGTGTGACCGGACTGCTGAGCGAGGACGCCGATACCGTGGCGCTGTTGCAGCGTGCAGATGCGGCGATGTACGCGGCCAAGCGCGCAGGTCGCGACCGGGTCGAGCTGGCGCCGGCTCCGACCTCGACCGTCCCGGCCTGAGCGCCATCCGCGCGGCTAGCTCGGCCGCGGATCGGCCTGGGTCGGCAGCTGGTCGTAGTCCAGGTTGGCATAGGCCTGCGCATCCATGCGTCCGCGCAGCCGATCCACCCCGGCCTGCGCGGCCTTGCGGGTCATGCTGTCGGGCGACAGGTCGAAGGCCAACCGACGCAGGAACGTCACCAGCGGCTCGGGATCGCTCTGCTGGTCCACGCGGTGCAGCACCAGGCATTCGATCATCAGCCGTCGATTTTCGTCGTCCGGCTCACCGCCGCCAACCAGTGCGCCCTGGAAATAACCCAGCACCGTCGGATCCTGCCAGCGCAGGCCACCGATCAGGATCGCCCGCTCGCGGATTTCGCTGCGCCGATGGTGCAGGCAGTTGGCGACCAACTGGTAATCGTCCTGGCGCGGGGGCCCACTCATCCCGGAGATCCGGAACAAGGTATCCAGCAACCGCCCCTCCTCCTCATCTTGCGTGTTCCACATGCGCCACCCCCTGTCGTCCGGCATGCCTGCGTTGGGCCGTGACTGCCGTATCCGAATGTACGCAACGAACGTGCCATCGGGGACGGCCAGCGCCTGTGCAGACGCTCGCATGTCCATGAACCGGGCCCGGTGCAAGTTGAGGATTCAGGCTCGCATGGTCGCTGGCGCGCAGCCGATCATGCGGATCACGAGATCCGGCGCGGCCCTCTGCCCAGCGTGTCGGCCAACGCGTCGGTGGCACGCACCAGCGCATCGGTGATTGCCGGGTCGAAGGCGCTATGCCCGGCCAGCACCATCTCCAGCGTCGCTTCGGGCCAGGCCTGCGACAGCTCGTAAGCGGCCTTGGCCGGGCACAGCATGTCGTAACGGCCCTGGACGATGGTGCCGGGCAGGTGGCGGATGCGGCCAATGTCGCGCAGCAACTGGTCCGGCTCGAGAAAGACGTCGTGGCGGAAGTAATGTGCTTCGATCCGGGCCACGGCCAGCGCGGCGGCGGCATCGTCTTCCGGCGCCGGCGCCTGGACATCGTGGACCAGGGTCGAAGAGCTGTCTTCCCAGGCGTTCCAGGCATCGGCCGCCGCCTGGCGCACGGCCGGGTCATCGCTGTCCAGGCGACGCCAGTAGGCTTCCACCATCTGCTCGCGCTCGGCCTCGGGGATATGCGCGGCGTAACGTGCCCAGCCTTCGGGGAACACCATGCGCGCGCCACCGTCGGTCTCGTTGCACCAGTGCAGCTCCTCACGCCGGCCCAGGAAGACGCCGCGCACGATGATGCCGGTGACCCGTTCCGGGTGTGCCTGTGCGTAGGCCAACGCCAGGGTGGAACCCCACGAGCCACCGAACACGGCCCATTGCGCGATGCCCAGGTGCTCGCGCAGCGTCTCGATGTCGGCGATCAGGTGCGCGGTGGTGTTGTCGCGCACTTCCGACACAGGCGTGGAGCGCCCACAGCCACGCTGGTCGAACAAGACCACGCGCCAGCGCCTGGGATCGAAAAAACGGCGGTGGTCGTCCACCACGCCGCCGCCGGGACCACCATGCAGAAATACCACCGGAATTCCCCCAGGGTTGCCGCATTCCTGGACATGCAAGGTATGCAGGTCGTCCACGGGCAACGACTGTTGGGCGTAGGGGTTGATCGGTGGGTAGAGCATGCGCATGCGTGGCGTCAATCCAGCAACGGGAGGACCGACACGTTCGTCGATGCGGCCTGCACCACGCAAGTCCGGCGCATGCCTGGATGCGGACGCGCATTGAGACGCACATGACAAAGCCCGACCGATCTGCATCGGCCGGGCTTGCCGTTGGATCGTCCGACCAAGGTCAGACCATCGACAATTACGCGGCGCTCTTCATTGCATGCTTGCGATCGCGCATGACGTTGTGGCATTCGCGCACGTCGGGCAGCAGGCGCAGCACCGCTTCGCGCGCGGCCACCACGATGTCATCGCTCGAAGCCGCCTCGGTGAAGGCCTTGAGCAAGCGATCCTCGGACTCCTCCAGCTCGGCCACATAGCCATACTGCTTGTCACCGAGCGTGGCGCGGACCTTACCGTAGAACTCCTGCAGCGAACCCACCACGGTGCCATGCTGGGCAGGCTCGCCGCCGGCCGCGGTCACCACGGCGCTGAGGTCGCGCACGATGTTCTGCTTGACGCCAGCGATGCGGTTGAACAGCGCGCTCAGTTCGGCGTCATCGACCTTGGCGGCGGCCTCGGTGTAGAAGTCCTGGCCATCGCGGGCAATGGCAATCAGGTCGTTGAGGCTGTGTGCGGTCTTGGTCTGGGTATTCATGCGATAAAACTCCTTGCGATGGGCCATGGCGCCGGGACGTGGTGTCCGGAGCCGTGCTGAAAAGATCGCTGCTGATGCAGCGTGGTGTGGGGCCAACATTGCGCGGCGGGACGCTAGCGGGACGTGAGATTTTTCGCTGACATCGTCACCTGCAGCGCGCATGCATGAACCGACATTCAGCACATCGCCTGCCTGCCCTGCTGCAACAGCGGTTTACGTTTTAGAAGACGCGCACGAACGCGGCGCTCTCTCCATAAATGCGACGCCGCGCATGTGGCGTTTGCCAGTAGGCGTGACCGAAGTGGACGCCGCGCCATCCCATGTCGACAGATCGCGCTTCCACAAGGACAGATGCCATGCGCTCCACCCATTTCGCGATCTACGGCCGGATAACCGACCGGTTGTATTTCGTGACCACCGGCGATCAGGCCATCAGCGTCACGCCCGACTTCCATGTCCAGGTCCGCAGCGATGCCGATCTACTGACGGTGCGCGGTACGCCGCTCTCCGACCTGCAAGACAACCCGGTCCCACTGGCCGCCCGCCGCGCCGCCGTCGCGTTCGCCGAGCAGCATGGGTTGGCCATCGATCCGCACGATGCTTTCCACGACTGATGCATGCAGCTGCCTGGCCAGCGACGTGAAGCGGCCGCCGGCCTGCGAGTGCTAGAACGGCAGCCACCGCCTGAAGGACCTGCATCATGGAGACCCAGCAACTCCACCGCGGCCGCCTGATCGACCACCTGCAACTGGTCGTGCGCGACCTGCCCGCCAGCCTGGCGTTCTACACCGCAGTCTTCGACGTCCTCGGCGTGCCGATCGGTGGCACGGACCAGACCTATTTCTGGGCTGACGAGTTGTTTGTCTCCACCGCTGACAGCGAAGCGGCGCTGGGTGAACTGACTGGCCGCCAGCACCTGGCCTTCCAGGCACGCGACCAGGCGATGGTCGAGGCCTTTCATGCGGCCGCGCTGGCCCATGGTGGCCGCGACAACGGCGCGCCGGGTGAGCGGGCTTACCATCCCGGCTACTACGCAGCCTTCGTGCTGGACCCGGACGGCAACAACATCGAGGCGGTCTTCCACGGCCATGCCCGGCGCAGCGCCGCCTCGGTGCAGATCGACTACTCGGGCATCCGCTGACGCGTCATGGGCGCCGCCGCAGCGCCGGCCTGCACCTGGAACGGGACGTTGGCGTAGGCCGCATGACCGCGGCCGTCGTGGATTTCCACGAACAGGCGATAGGCGCCTGCCTGGGTTGGTGCCACAAAGCGCGCCGTTCCGTTGGCCGTCTCGCTGATGCGTACATCCACCTGCGCGGGCAACGCCTCGGGATCGCCGCCCACGCTCTTGGCGGTGCTCTCGGCGCGCACGCTCCAGCGGTACTGCAGCGCATCGCCGTCGGGGTCTTCGCCGCCGACCTGCGCCTGGTGCGTGCTGCCGGGCGCCATGGTGATGCTGGCCTGCGCGCGCTGTCCGTCGATGGTCGGCACGGCGATCAACGGGGCGTGGTTGGCCGCGGGCTTGCCGGTCCACAGCAGCTGCATCGCATCGACGCTGGGCGTGGACTGGCCGCCGGGCAGGAACAGGCCGTACCAGGTCGGCGTACGCTCCTGCTTCTGCCCCCACAGGAACACGTACGAACCCAGGCCCTGGCGGCGATCGCTGGCGATGACGCGCTGGTAGCGCTGGGTCAGCAGCTCGGCCTTGCGGGTGCTGGTGTCCTCGATCGGCGCGCCCCACCGGGTCAGCGGACTCTCCCAATGCCCGGTCGGGCCCCATTCGGTCACGACATACGGACCGGTCCAGCCGCTGGACCTGAGCTTGCCGGGCAGCGCATCGATGTCGCCGTAGAGTTGGATGCCGATCAGGTCCAGCGACGGTGCGCGTGTCTTGAGCGCTTCGATCAGCGGCTTGTCCAAGCCCGCCAGCGTGGTCATCACTGGATGGTTCGGGTCGATGGCGTGGATCATGTCGGCCAGCGCGCCGACCGCGTTCCAGACGGCGGGGTTGGTCGCTTCCAGGTTGAGTTCGTTGCCGACCACCCACATCAGCACGGCCGGATGGTCCTTGTAGGCCAGCACCTGGCCACGGATGCGATCGCGCTGCGCCTCCACCGCCTTGGCATCGCCGTAGTCGAAGCCGTGCCGCTCGCGCGCGACCTCGATCCCCATCGCCACGCGCAACCCGTTACGCGTGGCGCGGTCCAGCATCTCCTGGACCTCGTCCGTGTTCTGGCCGCTCTGCCAGGTACGGAAAGAGTTGCCGCCGCGGGCGGCCAGCGTTTCCTGCTCGCGTTGGTCCCCGCGCATGCCGGCGCCACGCACGTAGAACGGCTGGCCATCGACGGTGAGTCGATAGCTGCCATCGTGCTGGACGATGCGCACCTGCGCGGGTCGCTGCCTGGCGGCGACATCGGCCCCACTGGCGCCGGCGCACGGCACCTGCGCCAGCAGCCAAGCCAACAGGATCGCTCGCTTGCGCATCACCCACCTTCCTCTTCGCGTGCACGATCAGCGGCACCTGCGCGGGGCAGGCACCACGGCGTGTGGGGGGCGCCGATGATGCCACGCCGCCCCCGGGGCGAGGCGCAACGGCCGGACTTATGCCACTGTCAGCACGACCTTGCCCAGGTGCTGGCCGTCTTCCAGATACGCATGCGCGGCGGCTGCCTGTTCCAGCGGAAAGCAGCGGTCGACCTGCGCCCGCACGCGGCCCGCGGCGATCCAGGGCCAGACGGTGTGCTCGATCGCCAGTGCCAGGCGCGCTTTCTCATCGGCGCTGCGCGGACGCAGCGTGGAGCCGGTCAGGACGGCCTGCCGGCGCATCAGTTCCATCACTGGTACCTCCAGCGTTCCACCGCCCAGCGAAGCGATGTAGACGATGCGGCCGTGGGGATTGAGTACCGACAGCGTCTCGGCAAAGACGCTCGCCCCCACCATGTCCAGCGCCACATCGATCCCGCCCGCCGCCCTGGCCGCCTCGGCGAACGCGCCGGCCGTGGTGTCCACCGCGATGTCCGCGCCCAACGCGCGCGCATGTTCGGCCTTGCCGGCGCCGCGCGCGGTGGCCAGCACCTGCGCGCCGGCGGCCTTGGCCATCTGGATCGCCATCACGCCAATGCCCGATGTCGCCCCATGCAGCAGCAGGCGCTCGCCGGCCTTGAGGTGGCCGTGTTCGAACAGGTTGGCGAAGACGGTGAAGACCGTCTCCGGCAAGGCCGCGGCCTGGACCATGTCGTGGCCCTCCGGCAGGGGCAGCACATGACGCGCATCGACTGCCACGTACTGCGCGTACCCCCCACCGCCGAGCAACGCGCAGACCTTGTCGCCAGGCTGCCAGCGCCCGTTGCCGGTGACGATTTGGCCAGCCACTTCCAGCCCCAGCGTTTGCGGCGCGCCCGACGGCGGCGGATAGCGACCCTGGCGCTGCAGAAGATCCGGGCGGTTCACGCCGGCGGCCTGCACCCGGATCACGACCTGGCCTTGGCCTGCGACCGGACGCTGCACCTGTACCGGATGCAGCGCATCGGCATCGCCCTTGCCATCGCGGATGGCGATCGCGGTCATCATGTCCTGGCCCATCTTCGGTCCTGCCTGGTCTGAAAGGCCGCCATGCTAGCCCTGCGCGGATGAAGTCCCTGCGCAGTGGCGCCTGCGCTTCACGAATCGGTCACGCCTGCGCTGCGTGCGCATGCGGCGGCGCCCTGCCATTGGTCGGGTTGTGGCGTCCACAGACAGCCGCGTATCGTCGGGACCCGGCTGCCCGAGGGAGGGGCCACGTGTCGATGCTGCTTCCATGGGCCTACCTGGCATGCCATGCCTTGGTGCTGTTGCTGTCGCCAGCGCACGCCGAGCTGCTGTCGTTCGCTTTCCTGACCGGCGCACCGCTGCTGGCCGCGGGTGTGTGCCTGTGGCGTGGCCGCGGCAATGGCGCCGCGCCGGCCTGGATCGCGCTGGCGGTGGGCCTGATGCTGTGGGCCGGCGGCATGGCGGTCAACATGGTGCAGACCGTCTGGATGAACAGTCCCGACGCCACGGCCGGCGCCAGCATCCTGCTGTACGTGCTGTACGGGGTGCCGCTCACCTTTGCCCTGGCCAGCCCCGAACGCGAGCGCTGGCAGGTGCGGGTGGTCGATGCAGTGCTGGCGCTGGTGCTGGGGTATCTGTTCTTCGTCCATACCTTTTCGTTCGCGACGATGAGCACGACCAGCCACAACGACGTGGGCAAGCTGGTCCTGATGCTCGATATCGAGAACGCTTTCATCGCGCTGTTCTCGCTGGTGCGCTGGCAGGCCAGCCGCACCGCCGCGCGCCGCGGCTTCTATCGCTGCCAGACCGCATTCGCCTGGGCTTACCTGGCCGCGGCGGCCTACATCAACCACATCGAGCCGGCCGATGTTAGCTTCGGCGGGTATTCGGACCTGCTGATCGACCTGCCATTCCTGCTGCTGGCGTCGCTGGCGCTGCGTGCACCGACCACCGTGCCGCCGGACCGCGTATCGCGCCGGCTTTCGCTGGTGGTGCAGGTAGGCAGCCCGCTGCTGCTGCCGATGAGCCTGCTGGTGATGTCGGCGTTGATCTCCGGCACCCACCTGCATCTGGCGATCGCCGGCTTTGTCATCGCCACGCTGGGTTACGGGGTGCGCAGCGTGATCACCCAGCTGCGCGCGATGGCCGAGCGCGACCAGCTCGATGCGCTGGCGCGGGTGGATCAACTGACCGGGCTGGCCAACCGACGCGAGTTCGACGACGCGTTGCTGCGCGAATGGAACCGCGCGCGCCGCTCGGGCGAACCGCTGGCGCTGCTGCTGGTGGACATCGACCACTTCAAGCGGCTCAACGATGCCTTCGGCCACCAGGTCGGCGATACGCGTCTGCGCGAAGTCGCACGCAGCCTCGCCGGCGGCACCACCCGCGCCCTGGACGTGGTGGCGCGCTATGGCGGCGAGGAGTTCGCGGTGATCCTTCCGGCCACCCACACGGGCGCGGCGCAGATGCTGGCCGAACACATGCGTGCCGCAGTGCAGTCGCTGCACCTGCAGGCACCGGCGCCTGAAGGCCACATCACCATCAGCATCGGCGTCAGCGCGGCCGAGCATGTGGTCGGCGACGATCCCGCCGACCTGCTGGCGGCCACCGATGCAGCGCTGTACGACGCCAAGCGCGCAGGTCGCAACCGGGTGGCCTATCGCGCCCTGGGCGATCGCTGAGCGCCCGTTACCTGCGGCGGATCAAGGCGCCCCGGCGCGCACAGCCTGCTGCTGGCGCACGTAGGTCATCAGGTTGAGGAAGGTATCGGTCCAGTAGGCGTCGCGGTGCGCGGCCAGGTAGGCCAGCAGCTCGGCGTGTGCCTCGTTGGAGACGGTGAGGTAATCGCCGCCGATCCCGTGGAAGGTGAAGTTGACCATCGTGCCCTTGCGCCCGGCTTCTTCGACCTGCGCGATCAGCTCCCTGCCGGTCACGCCGACCGGCGCGGTGACCGGCACCGCCGACAGGTCCAGCGTGGCCATGTCCGCGACAACCGCGCCGTCGGCCGCCTTGATCGCCACGAAGGCATCCTTGACCAGCGGCAGGTAATCGCCGTCCTGCGCCTGCCGGTCACCGCACGGCACGGTCATGGTGCGCGCGTGCCTGCCGTCGATGGCATGCAGCATGGTGTTGGCCAGCAGCACCTGATCCTTCATCTGCGCCCTGGTGGTGGTGTCCAGGTTGCGCTGCGGTTGGACCCAGCTACGATCCGGCAGCCAGGCGCGGCACTGGTGGAACAGCGTGTGGTTGCCCAGCTCGTGGCCTTCGGCCGCCGCGGCGCGCCATTCGGGCAAGCGCGCGAGCACCGGCTCGCGCGAAAGCTGCAGGTAGAAGCTGCCTTTCAGCCCGACCTTGTCCAGCGCCGGGATCGCGTTGTCCAGCTGCGAATCCAGCGCATCGTCATAGGCCAGGCTGACCGCGGCACGCTTGCCCTCGGGCCAGGCAAAGGTCGGCGAGGCGGCGCTGCACGCCGAGGCCACCGCCCACGCAAGCAGCCCGACGCGGGCGATCCCCCGGCGCTGTCCACGCATCGCACGTCCCCTTCCACCCATGCCCAGGCGTGGCAGGGTAACCAGGCGTCAGGCGCTTGCCATCAGGCAGCGCAGCATCGCCTGCCGCGCATCGCCGTCACCCTGCGGCGCGTGAGCAGGTAAAAAAGCCGTTGAGCGTCAACCGGCCGGTCGCCGGATCATCGCGCAGCAGGGCCGGATGATCGATGTGGCCACTGTGGAAGATGCTGGCGTCGTAGAAGATCAGCCGGTTGAAGCGCGCTGGCACGGTGGCCAGCAGGGCGAAGTAATCGTTGGACGCGGTCATGTAGCCCTGCGCCACGCCGTGCCGGGCCTGGAAGCCTGTCGGATCGAGTCGCCCGGCATCCCCCATCAGCCGGGCGACAGCGGCGGGGCTGCGGGTCGGCGCGAAAAAACTCGTCCCGCCCAACCGTGGATCATCGAACAGATACAACACCGATGCGGCAATCAGCTGCTCGGGCGCCACCAGCAGCTGGTCCTGGTGGCAGACCGACTGGCCAGGCTGCAGCTGGTCCGGACGCAAGGTGACTATCGACAGCCGGCTGTACATGGCCAGCGTGCGCCGCGCGCCCAGGGTCGCCCGCGCGTGCAGGCGGAAGACGTCGTCCAACTGGGCCGAAACGCCATCGGGCATCCGCAGCTCGCGCCCCGGATAGGCATTGCGCGACGGCCAGGTGAAGTCCGAACGCCGCTCCAGCGCATAGGCACGCAGCCGCTCCGGCTCCAGCAGCGCGTCGTCGACCACCACGCAGGGCCTGCGTCCGGCAACGGCCACCGTGCTGAGCTTGGGATGCGGATTGAACATGGCGCGCATGATCCCACAGCGCCCCAGCGGCGGGCAGACAGGGTCGGCGGGCTAGACTATGCGATTGCCGCAGCCGCGGTGCCGCTTTCCTGGAAACACCATGATCACCAACGACGTCCTGCGCAGCATCCGCTACATGCTGGATCTGGGCGAACCCAAGATCATCGAGATCGCCCAGCTGGCCGATCCGGCTTTCGTGATCGAGCGCAGCGAGGTGCAGGCCGCGTTGAAGAAGGAAGACGAAGAAGGCTTCGCGCCGTGCTCCGATGCGCTGCTGGCGCATTTCCTGGATGGGTTGATCGTGCAGCAGCGTGGCCGTGACCAGACCATGGCCGCCCGCCCGGTGGAAAAACGCGTGACCAACAACGTGGTCCTCAAGAAGCTGCGGGTGGCCTTCGAGCTGAAGGACGTGGACATGCATGCGATCTTCGACGCGGCCGGGTTCCCGGTGTCCAAGCCGGAACTGTCGGCGCTGTTCCGCCAGCCCGACCACAAGAATTACCGCCCCTGCGGCGACCAGCTGCTGCGCAATTTCCTCAAGGGCCTGACCATGCGGCTGCGTCCTGCCGCGTAATCGGCAAACGATCCGCTGCGCGGCCTGGCCCGCGCAGGCTAGGCTGGCAGCCCCACGCGCCGCGATGCCTGCCATGTTCCCTTCGTTTCCGATGTCGCTGCGGTCTGCCCGATGGCTGGCCGCGCTCCTGCTGGGTGCGATCGCACCCGCCTTTGCAGCGCCGGCCCAGGCGCCGGTGCGGGTCAAGGTGTTCGTGGCGGCGATGTTCGAGATCGGCCGGAACAGCGGCGACCGCGCCGGCGAGTTCCAGCACTGGTACGCCCGCTACTGGACCCACGCCAGGCCGATGGCCGTGCCAGGCGCGCTCAATCCGGTGTACTGCAACGCCGATGGCGTCTGTGGCGCGGTGCTGGGCATGGGCAAGGTCAACAGCGCGGCCTCGATGCAGGCGATCCTGCTCAATCCCGCCTTCGATTTCTCGCAAAGCTATTACGTGCTGTCAGGCGTGGGCGGCACGCCGCCGGCGCGCGGCACCATCGGCGAGGTCAACTGGGCCAGCTGGCTGGTCGACTTCGATCTGGGCCACCGCTGGGCGCCGGAAGACAACACGCCCGGCGCGCCAACCTTCATGCCGCGCAAGGGCTACGAGGCCTATCGCGTGTTCAGGCTCAATCCGCAGCTCGTGGGCTGGGCATTGCAGTTGTCCGCCGACACGCCGCTGCTGGATTCGGATGATGCGCGTGCCTATCGCCTGCGCTATCCGCAGGCGGCCGCGCGCCGGGCGCCGTTCGTGGGCACCGGCACGCACGTGACCGGCGATACGTTCTTCCACGGGCCGGGCCTGTCCGCGCAGGCCCAGTACATCGCCAGGCTTTACGGCGCCGACGACTACGTCATCACCGAAATGGAGGCCGCCGCGCTGGCCCTGGTGATCCAGCGCACGCACGGCACCGACCGGATCCTGAGCCTGCGCGGTGCGGTCAACTTCGACCAGGGCAATCCACACGAAACCACGCTGCAGCACCTGGATCCGGCGCCGGGACAAACCGCTGGCGGGTTTGCCGAGACCGTGGACAACATCGAACGCGTCGGCGCGCGCGTGGTCGATCACATCGTCTCCCATTGGCCGCAATGGCAGGACGGCGTTCCAGCCCGCTGAGCGGCGTCAGGATGCTGCGCCCGCCTGGTCCGGCTTGAGCGATCCCACCACCGTCGGCCACAGTTCCGAGACGGTGGGATGGATTGGCACGGCCCACTGCAGCGTGTCGTAGGGCGCATCGGCGTTGATCAGGTCCAGCACACCGTGGATGGCTTCATCTCCGTTGATCCCCAGGATCGCCGCGCCCAGGATGCGACGGGTCTGCGCATCGGCCACCAGCTTCATGAAGCCCTGGGTCTCGCCGTTTTCCGTCGCGCGGCCCACGCGGGTCATCGGCCGCTTGGCCAACAGCAGCGGGCGCCCGCTGGCCCTGGCCTGTGCATCGGTCATGCCGACCCGTCCGAGCGGCGGATCGGTATACAGCGCGTAGCCAGGCACGCGTTGCGAGAGCCCGCGCCGGCCCCCATCGAGCAGGTTGGCCGCCAGGATCTCGAAGTCGTTGTAGGCGGTATGGGTGAAGGCGCCGCGCCCGTTGCAGTCGCCCATCGCCCACACGCCGGGCACGTTGGTCGCCAACGCATCGTCCACGGTGATGTTGCCGTGCGCATCGGTGGCGATGCCGGCCTGCTCCAGGCCCAGGTCGTCGGTGTTGGGCCTGCGTCCCAGTGCCAGCAGCACATGGCTGGCGATTACGTCCGGGCCATCGTGGCGGCAGTCCACGTGCACCTGTACGCCTTGCGCGTGCGGGGCAAAGCCGATGCAGTCCGCATCGGTGCGCAACGTGATTCCCTCGCCTTCCAGCACCTGGGCGATGCCTTCGGAGACGTCCTGGTCCTCGCGCGCGATCAGTCGCCCCTGGCGCTCGACGATGGTCACCTGCGCGCCAAGCCGGCGGAAGATCTGCGCGAACTCCAGCGCGATATAGCTGCCACCGATCACTGCCAGATGGCGCGGCACCTCGGTCAACTGCAGGATCGTGCTGTTGGTCAGGAACGGGACCTTGTCCACGCCCGGCAGCGCCGGCACCTGCGCGCGTCCGCCGACGTTGATGAAGATCTGCGGCGCGGTCAGCCGGCGGTCTCCCACCTGCACCACGTGCGCACTTTCCAGGCGCGCCTGCCCGTGCAGCAGGGTCAGCCCGTCCATCTGTTCCAGCCAGGTGGTCACGCCCTGGCGCGCGTTGTGGGTGACGGTGTGGGCGCGTTCCATGACCCGGGCGATGTCGATCCCGATCTCGCCCTGCACACGGACGCCGTAGTCGGCCGCGCGCCGGGCCAGATGCGCCACGCGCGCGCTGGCCACCAGGGTCTTGGTGGGCATGCAGCCGGTGTTGACGCAGGTACCCCCGATCAGATGCCGCTCGATCAGGGCCACGCGCTGGCCGGCAGCGGTCAGGCGTCCGGCCAGCGGTGGCCCGGCCTGGCCGGCACCGATGATGATGGCGTCGAAGGCCTCGCTCAACGCAGCAACGCCATCGCCAGCACGCCCAGGGCGATGGCGGCGAGGTCTTCGATCAGGGCCGCCGGCAGGTCGCGGCCGAAACGTCGCGCCAGGGCCGCACGCGCGGCCGCCCCGCCATAGGTGCCCAGCACCGCGCCGATCAAGCCAGCGGTCAAGCCCGGCCACGGCTGGCCTGCCGACCACCCGACTGCCGCACCACAGAACGCCCCAACGATGATCCGCGTGCCGAACTGCACCGGCACCTTGCGGCTGGGCGTGCCCGGCAGCTGGTCGGTGATCAGTTCGCCGATCGCCAGCAGCGACACGAGCCACGGCGTAAAGCGCCAGCCCAGGAACGCCAGCGGTGTGCCCGCCAGGGGCAGCACCCCCAGCAACGCGGCCCAGCTCACGATCGCCGGCGCGGTCATCGCGCGCAGGCCGGTGACGATCCCGATCAACAACGCGGACAACAGCAGGATGCTCATGCGCGCGACTCCAGGCAGGTGGCAGGGAACAACCCCGGGATGCTTTGCGGCCACCTTGCGGGCAGCACACCCCAGCCTGCGCCCGCAGCG
>JBIIHJ010000294.1:0-5196 GCA_044235875.1 Pseudoxanthomonas sp. | reverse complement strand
GGTCGCCGGTGGCGACCAGGCCCAGTTCCAGGTGCTGATGCGCTTGCGCCAGGCCGACGGCACTCTGCTGCCGGCCGCCCAGATCGTGCCTGCGGCCGAGCTGTCCGGCGACATCATCGACCTGGACCGCCAGATCGTCAGCCGCGCGCTGGATCTGATCGCGCGCCGCCACGTCGAGGGCGTCAGCCTGAAGCTGTTCGTCTCGCAGTCGCCACGCACCCTGACCCGCAGCGACGCGGGCGAGTGGCTGCTGGCCGAGATCGCACGTCGCGGGATCCAGCCGTCCTCGGTCGTGGTCGACATCCGCCTGTCAGATGCCCTGATCCATACCATGGCCCTGCGTGACTTCACCCAGGCGCCGATGCAGGCCGGCGTGCAGTTCTGCCTCAGCCAATTCGAACCCGGCGCCGAAGCCGAAGCGCTGCTGTCGCTGCTGCCGCTGAGCTACCTGCGTGTATCAAGCCGCTTTGCCGGTGCGCACAAGGACGCGGCCCTGCGCGGCCAGCTACGCACCACCATCGACCTGGCGCACCGCCAGAACCTGCTGGTCATCGGCCAGCAGATCGAAGATCCGCAGGCCGCTGCGGCCATGTGGATGGGCGGGGTGGACTTCATCCAGGGCAACCTGGTGCAGGGCGTCGGCGAAGACCTCGGCTTCGACTTCCACAACGCGGTCCTTTAATCGTGTCCGCACCGGGACGTGCGGCACTGATGTCCTGGCTGGCCGCCGCCGCGGCCGCCGTATTGCTGGTCGCGTTGTGGCTGGACCTGTCGATGGTGCCCGGTCCGTGGCTGCTGGTGGCCTTCTCCTCCGGCGTGGCCGCCCTGCTGGCCACGGTCGCCACGCTGGTGATGCTGCACAGCGTGACACGGCATTCGGAGGCCGCCGACGCGCGCGCGGCGATCGCCGAATCCGAGCGCCAGATGACCCAACGCGAAGTCGAACGCCTGGGCCGCATGGAAAGCGAGATCACCCAGGCCAAGCAGGCCGCCGAATCGGCCGTGCTGGCCAAGGGTGAATTCCTGGCCACGATGAGCCATGAGATCCGCACCCCGCTCAACGGCATCGTGCCGATGCTGGACCTGCTATCGCGCTCGGCCCTGGCACCAGACCAGCGCCAGCTGCTGCAGACCGCCACCAGTTCCTCCCAGGCGCTGCTGCGGATCGTCGACGACATCCTCGACTACTCCAAGCTGGAAGCGAACAAGCTGGAGCTGGAGAGCACCGCGTTCAACCTGCGCGAAGTGCTCGAACAGGTCATGCAGCTGATGCAGCGCCCGGCCGAGAACCGCGGCCTGCGCCTGGGCCTGCAGCTGGATCCCACGGTGCGGCTGTCAGTGCGCGGTGATCCGCTGCGCCTGCGCCAGGTGCTGACCAACCTGATCGGCAATGCGATCAAGTTCACCGAACGTGGCTCGGTCACCCTGGTCGCCCGCCGACTGGGCGAAACCGGCGCTCAGCACCTGCTGCGCTTTGAAGTGCGTGATACTGGCATCGGCATCGACGCCGACGCGCAGGCACGGCTGTTCAATTCTTTTAGCCAGGCCGATGCATCGACCACCCGCCTGTTCGGTGGCACCGGCCTGGGCCTGGCGATCTGCAAGCGCATCGTCGATTTGATGGGCGGCCGCATCGCGGTGGTGTCCGAGGCCGGGCGCGGTTCGACCTTCTGGTTCGAGATCCCGCTGCTCAAGGCGCTGGGCGACCTGCCGACGCCCGAGACGGTGCCGGGACAGGCACGAGTGCTGTTGGTGACCCAGGACCCGCTGCTGCGCTCGCGCCTGTCCAGCCTGATGACCCAGTGGAACCTGTCCCTGCAGTGCGTGGACAACGTGCAGGAGGCGCTGGAGCGCCTGCGCACTTTCACCGCCGGCTTCACCAGCGTCATCGGTGACTTGGCCGGCATGCGCAGCAGCGCCCGCGCGCTGCACCGCGCGGTCGGTCGCGCCACCATCGAGACCGGCACCCAGCTGATCTGGCTCTATGGCGACGAGCCGGTACCCGAAGAGCAACGCGCCGGCGCCACCCTGCTGCCGCGCCTGGCCCACGAGTCAGACCTGCGCGCCCTGCTCAGCATCGTGCCCAGTGCACCCAGCGCCGCGCCGACGGTCCAGCCGCTGCCCCTTTCCGAACCAGAGCAGTTCTTCACCACGCCCAGCCAGTTCGGCACCGCAGCGCCGACGGCCGCGCAGCCGGCTTCGACCGATGGCCGGCGCCTGCTGCTGGTCGAAGACAACCCGGTGAACCTGGCCGTGGCGGAAAAGATCCTCGAATCCCTGGGCTTCACGGCTGATCACGCAGGCAACGGCATCGTCGCCCTGGAAAAGATGGCGCACACGCGCTATCCGCTGGTACTCATGGACTGCCAGATGCCGCTGCTCGACGGCTACACCGCGACCCGCCGCTGGCGCGAACGGGAGGCCGAGCGTGGCGACACGCGCATGCCCATCGTCGCCATGACCGCCAACGCGATGGCCGGCGACCGCCAGCGCTGCCTGGATGCCGGCATGGACGACTACCTGTCCAAGCCGGTCTCGCGCGCCATGCTGGAAAAGTGCATCAACCAGTGGTTGCCGCGGCAGGACGAGAGCGAGGCAAGTGCTTCAGCCGCCACGCCGCCTGTGGTTGCGCCGGCCCCGGCATCGGTGGCGATCCAGGAAGCCAAGCCCGCTGCACCGGCCGTCATCGCCTCGGCCGGCTTTGTCGAGGAGACCATGCCGCCACCGGCCGCCTCGGCTGCCGGCGGCGCGGTCACCGCGCTGGATACCGGCATCTTGGACGAGCTGGCGGAAGTCACCGGTCCTGGCCTGGCCCGGATCATCCTGGTCTTCCTGGAAGACGCGCCGCGCCTGATCAGCCAACTCGAAACCGCCTCGACCATTCCCGATCTGGAGGCGATGCGCGCAGCCGCCCATTCGCTCAAGTCGTCGAGCGCCAACATGGGCGCGCTTGCCCTGTCGGCGGCCGCCAAGCGCATCGAACTGGGCGCACGCGAACAGCGCCTGGACCGCCCGGCCGTGGCGGTGGCGTTGGTCATCGCGGAATTTGCCCGGGCCCGGGTCGCGCTGCAGGGCTATCTGGTGCGTCTGCAGGGCGCCGGAGCGTCGACTCAGTCGTCGAGCTTGGTCAACAAATAGTTCGGCTCGCCGATGCGGCCGATCAGGTCCAGCTGGGTCTCCAGCCAGTCCACGTGCTCTTCCTCGGAATCGAGGATATCCACCAGCAGCTGGCGGCTGACGTAGTCGCCGACGGTTTCGGCGTAGGCCACCCCTTCGCGCAGGACCGGCAGCGCGTCCATTTCCAGGGCGAGATCGCATTCGAGCATCTCGCGCGGATTTTCGCCGACGCGCAGCTTGCCCAGCGCCTGGAAGTTCGGCAGTCCTTCGAGAAACAGGATGCGGTCGGCCAGCTTGTCCGCATGCTTCATCTCGTCGATGGACGCTTTGTACTCGTGTTCGGCGAGTTCCTTCAGACCCCAGTTCTTCAGCATCTTGGCGTGCAGGAAGTACTGGTTGATGGCGGTCAGCTCGTTGTAGAGGACCTTGTTGAGGAACTCGATGACCTTGGCGTCGCCCTTCATCGTCATGGCCTGTGCAGTGTGGAATGCACAGCAGGATAGCCGCCTGTCCGGCGGCGTGATGAAACGCGAATCGTGATCAGTTCGACGGGCGATGCCCACGCATCGCGGATCGCTCAGGCGGCCAGCGCGCCATCCAGCATCGGCAGCGGGAAGCCCACCCTGGCGTGGTGATCCATGAGCAGGTCGCCGGCCATGTCCAGGCAGCTCCCGCAGGTGCTGCCGCAACCGGTGCGCATGGTCAGTTCGGAGACGGTTTTGCAGCCGTTGGTGGCGGCTTCGCGGATCTGGTGGTCGGTGACCCCATTGCAGATGCAGACGTACACGGCGATGGCGGAGGCGCTGCGGACCGGAATGATCCGACCCCATTCAAACGCGAATGCGAATGGTTGTCAATTTCCTGAAGGGACAGAGCCTGAACCGTCCCGGCGACGGCCCGAACGGCTGCGCGGGCGCTGGTGGGCACGCGGAGCCGGTTCAGCGACGCGCCGCTCCAACCGCGCCGCCTGGGGAACCGCCTGCAGGCCAGCCACCATGCGCGCCAGGGGCGCCAGATGATCCAAAGCGCGCGCGTAGACGCCGCGCTTGAACATCACCACGTGTTCCATCGGGTACCAGAAATCCACCCAGCGCCAGTGGTCGAACTCCGGCGTTTCGGTCAGGTCCAGGCGGACGTGGTGGTCCTCACAGGTCATCTGCAACAGGAACCAGACCTGCTTCTGACCAATGCAGACGTGGCGCTCGTTGCGGCGCACCGCCCGTGGCGGCAGCCGATAGCGCAGCCATCCAGGGGTGGCGCCCAGGATTTCGACATGCTCGGGCAGCAGGCCGGTTTCCTCGCGCAATTCGCGGTACATGGCCTCGACCGGCGTCTCGTCCGTGTTCATGCCGCCCTGCGGGAACTGCCAGCCGTCCCGGCGCACCCTGCGCGCCCAGAACACCTTCCCTTGCGGATGCATCAGCACGATGCCGACGTTGGGTCGGTAACCGTCCGGATCGATCACGACGCGGACTCCTAAAAATCTACTGGGTCCGAATGTGCCACGCCCGGGCCGGCGCCTCAACCCACCACAGAGAGATTGACAGTGCGGATCGGGATATCCACAATAACCGGCTGTCGCGCGGCTATGTAGCTCAGCCGGTTAGAGCACAGCACTCATAATGCTGGGGTCGGTGGTTCGAGTCCACCCATAGCCACCACGCGCAAGTCCATCGAAGGCCGGAAACCAAGCGACATGACGGTTCCCGGCCTTTTTTGTGTCTGCGCCTGCCCCCGCGAGATTCATCGAAACCCGCGCCGCTTGACGGTGCGGGGGCATCCAGCCGCGCTGCTACCGGCCAAGAGGCACCGCCATGGGCTTGCCTGGTAGCGCCAGAGGCCAAGCCGTACGAACGCCTGCCAGGACGGCCAGCGTGGATGGCCTCACTGACCGTGCAGGCGCATGGCCGGGTCGAGTCACAAACGGAAAGCAGGCAGGGCCGTCTTGAGAACCACGCAATTCCGTGGATCGGCAGACGCCTTATCGCAAACCTCGGAGCCTGCATCAAAACAGGCTATTGGTGCATGGCCACCGTGGACCGCCTCGGATCAAGGACGCGCTCCGCTTCAAATCCTGTC
>JBIIHJ010000047.1:0-17041 GCA_044235875.1 Pseudoxanthomonas sp. | reverse complement strand
CGGCCAGGACTTCCACCAGCGTGCCGTTGGCCAGTTCATCCATCACGCCCAGTCGCGGGATCTGGATCAGGCCGTGGCCATGCACCGCGGCGGCCACGTAGTTGCGCGATGCGTTGACCTTGAGCCAGCCGCCGATCTCGAAGCTGCGCTCCTTGCCGTCGACCAGGAACGCGAACGGATAGTCGATGTCGTGGCTGGGCGCGAAGAAGCCCACCGCCTGGTGCCGGGCCAACTGCTCGGGGTGGGTGGGCGTGCCATGTGCGGCCAGATACGCCGGACTGGCGCAGACCACCTCATGCAGGGTGGCCACGCGGCGCGCCACCAGGGACGAATCGCGCAACGGTCCGCTGCGCAGCGCGCAGTCCACGCCTTCGCGGATCAGGTCCACCAGCCGGTCGCCGCTGCTGATCACCAGCGCGATGTCCGGATAGCGCTGGTGGAACTGCACCAGCCGCGGCAGTACCAGCTGCGCGGCGTGGCTGTCGTGCATCTCCACGCGCACCGTGCCACGTGGTTGCGCGGCCACGTGGCGCAGCGCGCCTTCGGCTTCCTCCAGCTCGGCCAGCAGGTGCACGCAGCGCTCGTAGAAGGCCTGGCCGTCGACGGTGGGTCGCACCTGGCGGGTGGTGCGTTCCAGCAGGCGGCTGCCCAGGCGCGCCTCCAGCTGTTTGATCGCATGGGTGGCGGTGGCGCGCGGCAGGTCCAGCTCGGCCGCGGCCCGGGTGAAGCTGCCCAGCTCGACGATGCGGACGAACAGGTGCAGGGAATCGAAACGGTCCATGGGGGCTATTGTTGTCCCTGATTGAATGGTTCTGGCAACAGGCGCGGGTTTATCCAGCCACGCGCAATAGACAGACTGTGCCCACCCCGCCGGCCCGTGCCGGCTTGACGCGAGGACACGCCTATGAGCACTTCGAATACAGCCAACCGCACTGCGCTGGTCACCGGTGCTTCCCGCGGCATCGGCCGCGCCATCGCCCAGCGCCTGGGCCGCGATGGCTTCAACGTGGTGGTCGGCTACGCCGGCAACGCCGCCAAGGCCGAGGAAACGGTGCAGGCGATCCAGTCCGCCGGCGGCCAGGCCGTGGCGATGCAGGCCGACGTGGCCGACGCAGCGGCGGTGGAGGCACTGTTCCAGCAGACGCTTGCACGCTTTGGGCAGCTCGACGTGGTGGTCAACAGTGCCGGGGTGATGGAGATGGCGCCGATCGCCAGCGACAGCCTTGCCAAGTTCGACGCCATGGTCGCCACCAACCTGCGCGGCGCCTTTCTGGTGCTGGCTCAGGCGGCGCGGCACGTGGCCGATGGCGGCTGCATCGTCGCGCTGTCCACCAGCGTGATCGCCAAGTCCTTCCCCCACTACGGGCCCTACATCGCCACCAAGGCCGGCGTCGAAGGCCTGGTGAAGGTGCTGGCCAACGAGCTGCGCGGCCGCAACGTCACCGTCAATGCGGTCGCGCCCGGGCCGACCGGCACCGAGCTGTTCCTGACCGGAAAGAGCGAGGAACAGATCGCCCAGCTGGCCAAGCTGCCGCCGCTGGAACGCCTGGCCACGCCCGACGATATCGCCTCGGTGGTGGCCTTCCTCGCCGGCGGCGACGGCAGCTGGATCAATGCCCAGATCCTGCGCGCCAACGGCGGCTTTGCCTGATCGCCCGCGGCGCGCCAGGCGCGCGCCGCTTTCTTCCATTCCATCCCACCACGGTGCCGCCGTTGCGCGACGCCGACGAGGAGGTCATGTCACGGGAAAGCGCGGCGGTCTGTGCGGGAGGTGACGGACTCCGGTCAATCCAGCCGCATCACGCCTTTGCGCGGGGTGGTGGTTCCAAGCGTTGCTTCGCTCACCGGCTCGCCCAGCGCGCGCAGGACCGGGGCCTGCTCGGGCAGCGGCACGCGGGCAATGGTCTCTTCGATCTTTGCAAGGCGTGCAAACTCGGGCAGGGCGAACATGCGCCGCAGCCAGGCCGCGCTGCGTGGCCAGCGGATCGCGTCGATCTCGAAGCGCACGAAGGCCGCATTGCGAAAGAAGCTGGCGATGGCGATATCGGCGATGGACAGCGCGCCCAGCAGACAACCGCCGGCCGGCATCTGCGGTTCCAGCCAGTCCAGGCAGGCCGGCAGCTCTACGTCGCGAGCGTGGTTGAACACCGCCTCGTCCATGTCTTCCTTGAACAGGAACCGCTTGGGCCCGCGCTGGTAGAACATCCTGGCGACGATCACCTCGCCCAGGCGTGCGTCGGCGTATTCCTCGAGCCAACGCGCCTGCGCGCGTTCGCCGACGTCGGCCGGATACAGCGAGGGGCTCGGATGGCGATCCTCCAGGTACTGGCAGATCACACTGGAGTCGTTGATCACCCGTGGTCCATCGATCAGTACCGGAACGCGTCGCAGCGGGCTGAGCTTCTCGAAATCGTCTCCGCCCAGAAAAGGCGCGATCGGGTCGATGGTGTAGCGCAGGCCCTTGTAACCCAGGCAGACCAGCACCTTGCGCACATAGGGCGACAGGTAGCTGCCCACCACGTGATAGATCGGCTCGCTCATGTGACCTCCCGCCTTGCCTGTCCAGGCACCAGCCTAGCGCCTGCTATCGATCCCCGGCGTCGACCCATGTCGTGGGAGCCGCTTCAGCGGCGACGGGGCTTGCTCGGTCAGGGGCATCGCCGCTGAAGCGGCTCCCGTCAACGCACGACGGGCCGGACCTAGCGCTTGCGCTTCTCCAGCAGCAGCTTGATCCCCACTGCCACCACCGCCACGACCAGCCCCAGGACCAGTGCCACCAGGACCAGACCCAGCCACGGGGCCATCAGCGGAACACCACGGTGCGGTGGCCGTTGAGCAGGATGCGGTGCTCGACATGGCGGCGCACGGCGCGCGCGAGCACCACCGATTCGATGTCGCTGCCAAGGCGGACCAGCTCGCGTGGGGTCATGGCGTGGTTCACGTGGGCCACGTCCTGCTCGATGATCGGGCCTTCGTCCAGGTCCGGGGTCACGTAGTGCGCGGTGGCGCCGATGATCTTGACCCCCCGCGCATGCGCCTGGTGGTACGGCTGGGCGCCCTTGAAGCTGGGCAGGAAGCTGTGGTGGATGTTGATCGCGCGTCCGGCCAGCGCGGTGCACAGGGTCGGCGAGAGGATCTGCATGTAGCGCGCCAGCACGACCAGATCGATGCGCTCGCGTTCGACCAGGTCGATGATCGCCTGCTCCTGTTCGATGCGATTGGATGCCTCCACCGGAAGGTGGTGGAACGGCACGCCATAGGAGTCGCTGAGCGGGCCGAAGTCGGGATGGTTGGAGGCGACCGCGGCGATCTCCACTTTCAGCTGCTTGCTGTGGGTGCGGAACAGCAGGTCGTTGAGGCAGTGGCCGTGCTTGCTGACCAATACCAGCAGCCGTGCCTTGGCCTGCGCATCGCGGATCTGCCAGTCCATCGCAAACGCCTCGCCCAGCGGCGCGAAGCGTTCACGCAGCGCCGGAGCGTCCAGTGCAGGGGGCAGGTCGAAGTGCACGCGCAGGAAGAAGCGCCCCGTATCGGCATCGCCAAACTGCTGGGCATCCAGGATGTTGCAGCCGTTGTCGAACAACAGGCCGCTGACGCGGTAGACGATGCCCGTGCGGTCAGGGCAGGAGAAGGTGAGGACGTGGTCGCGGGGCATAGGCCTGGGATTTTAAGGCCCCGCGCCCCGCTTGCGGCCGATGGTTTCAGTCGTCGTCTTGTTCGTCGTGGCTGCGCTTGCGTCGATGGTGTCGGCGCGCGTTGGCCGCTTCCAGCCGCTCCAGCGAATCGGCAACCGGCGTCTCCACCGCTTCCTGGGTGGTGATGAAAGCGCGCTTGTGGCCTGGATCCTCCAGCCGGCCCTGGACCAGGAACACGTTCTCGCCCTGTTCGACCAGGCCGATATGGCGGCTGAGGACCACGTGGTCCACGCGCCGGAAACCCTTCTCCCGCGCCAGCGGCATCAGCCGCGCGATCATGCGCGCGCTGGCTTCATCCGGCGTGCGGCCGACCTCGGCGTCGAGCTGGTACACGCCACGCGCGATCTGCTCGTACAGGCGGTGCTCGGGATGCTCGGGGTGGTCCGGGCCAATGACCTCGGACGAATGGGCCTGCGCAGGTGCCGGTGCGGTCACGCAGGCCTCCGCGGGCAGTACCGCACATCGTGGTTGGCGTCCAATCTGTCGTGCATGTGTCCTCCCGTGACACCAGGCCGCGCGTGCGCGGCGCGTTCGCACCTTAGCCGTAGCACGAGCGGGTGCTCAAGCCGCGCTGCATCGAAGCGTGACTTCACGCCTGTCCGGCCCGCCGCGCGCTGACCTTGGCCAGGGCCGCCAGGTCCAGATCGCCATCGCCATGGGCCACGCCTTCGAGCAGGCCATCGCGCAGGACGCTGGCGATGGGCATCGGGACATGCGCCGCTTCACCCGCAGCCAACGCCAGGCGCACGTCCTTCAGGCCCAGGCCCAGCTTGAAGCCGGCCGGCGTGTACTGCTCGCGCGCGATCAGCCCGCCATAGCCCTGGTACACCGGCCCCGGAAAGATCGTGCTGCCCAGCATCTGCAGGAAATCCGGCTGCGCCACGCCGTGGCCACGCACCAGCGCGCCGGCCTCGGCCATGGTGCCGACGGCGCTGGCCAGGCAGAAGTTGGCCGCCAGCTTGACCGCGTTGGCCTGCCCCGGCGCATCGCCAAAGCGCCAGGTCCTGGCGCCCAGCACGTCCAGTAGCGGCTGCACGCGTTCGATCGCCGCCGCGTCGCCGCCGGCCAGGATGTTGAGGTTGCCGGCTTCGGCGACATCGACGCGCCCCAGCACCGGCGCCGCGACGTAGGCGACGCCGCGCCCGGCGTGCAGCGTCGCCAGTTCCTGCGCAAAGGCGACCGAGATGGTGGCCATGTTCACGTGGACCGCTCCCTCGGGCAGCGCCTCCAGCAGCCCGCTGTCCAGGACCGCGCTGCGCACGGCCTCGTCGTTGGCCAGCATCGAGATCAGGATCGGCGCGACCGCCACGTCCAGCGGCGTATCGCAGGCGTGCGCGCCGTCCTTCAGCAGCGCCTCGCGCGGCGCCGGGCTGCGGTTCCACACATGCACGGTGTGACCGGCCCTGAGCAGGTTGCGCGCCATCGGCGCACCCATGGTGCCCAGGCCCAGGAATCCGATGTCCATCGTGGTACGTCCTTCGTCAGTTGCGATGGCGCCAGTGTGGTGAGGCGCGCGTTGGACGCATGCGAAAAATCCGACGCGCAGGCCAAGCTGCTGCGCCCCGTAGAGCGGAGCGCGCTCCGCTGGGGCCTTTGCGCGACTGTTCGAATAGGCAAGGGGCTGCTCCCTGTAGAGCGGAGCTTGCTCCGCTGGCGCCTTTCCGCAAACCGTCAAAGCCCAGCCAGGCAAGCTCCGCGCGACAGCGTCCACCGGCCCGATGTTCCGGCATCAGCCAAACATGCCCTAGCCAAACAAGCCCTTGGCGCTCCGCGGCTGGCAACGCAGGTATTGCGGCGAGGCATGCACGGTCGCGCCCAGCGCCGCGGCGGCATGCCAGGGCCAGCGCGGGTCGTACAGCGCAGCGCGGGCGATGGCCACCGCATCGGCCTTGCCGTCGGCGACGATGCGTTCGGCATGCGTGGGCTCGGTGATCAGGCCGACCGCGATCACCGGCATCGTCGTCAGCTGGGCCTTGATGTCGCTGGCAAACGGCACCTGGTAGCCGTCTTCCAGCACGATCTTCTGGCGCGGGTCCAGGCCGCCGCTGGAGACGTGCAGATAGCTGCAGCCTCGCCCTTCCAGCGCCTGCGCCAGCGCAATGCTCTGGGCCACGTCCCAGCCGCCTTCGACCCAATCGCTGGCCGAGATGCGCATGCCCACCGCCACGCTCGCCGGCACCGCCGCCCGCACCGCGTCGAAGACCTGCAGCGGCAGGCGCAGCCTGTGTTCCAGCGAGCCGCCGTACTGGTCGGTGCGGTCGTTGCTCAGCGGCGACAGGAACTGGTGCAGCAGGTAGCCATGCGCACCGTGCAGCTCGATCAGGTCGAACCCGAGCGCGTGCGCACGCTGGGCGCTTGCGACGAACGCAGCAATCACCGCATCGATCCCGGCCTGGTCCAGCGCCTGCGGCGCCGGTTCGCCCGGGTTGAAGGGCCGGTCGGTGGAAGACACGGTCTGCCAGCCATGTTCGGCATCGGCCGCGATCGCCGCGCCGCCCTGGTCCCACGGCTTGTGCGTGGACGCCTTGCGCCCGGCATGGGCCAGCTGGATGCCCAGCGGCATCGGCGACCAGCGGCGCAGGCCGTCGACCAGCTTCTTCAATGCCGCCTCGGTGGCATCGTCGTACAGGCCCAGGTCGCCCCAGGTGATGCGGCCGCGCGCTTCCACCGCGGTGGCTTCCAGGATCAGCAGGCCGGCACCGGACTGGGCCAGGCTGCCTAGGTGTTGTGCGTGCCAGTCGGTGGCGCGGCCTTCGTCGGCCGAGTACTGGCACATCGGCGCGATCACGATGCGGTTGGCCAGTGTGAGCGGGCCGAGCGAAAGTGGTGAGAACAGGCGGCTGGAAGCGTTCAAGGCGGCAGATCCGATACAGGAGGAACGAGGCAGCCATTGCACCGCCACCGTGCTGTCCCGGCAAGCGGCGCAGCAGATCGGAGTGTCGCGCTGGCCGTGCGTTCGCCCGCCGGGCCACCTAAGATCGGCCTGACGCCGACCCATGGCGGGGGCATGTGCCGTGCGGCGGTCACTCAGGCACGCGGTATCCCGCAGCAGCACGCGGCGGGCGGGCGCAGCGTCGTGCACAGGAAGGATTTGCATGCATCCCATCATCGTTTCGTTCGGTCCGTGGGCGCTGCTGCTCGGGACGCTGTTCAGCACCTGGGTCGTACGCGCGCAGTCGGCTGCACCCGAGCCCGACCGTCCGCGGACCTGCCTGGTCCTGGGCGGCGGTGGCGCACGCGGTGCCGCGCATATCGGCGTGCTCAAGGTGCTCGAGCGCGAGCGCATCCCGGTGGATTGCGTCGTGGGCACGTCGATGGGCGCCATCGTCGGCGGCCTGTATGCGTCGGGATACGCGGCCGATGACATCCAGGTCGTGCTAGAACGGATCGACTGGGCCGAAGTGCTGCGCGACAAGCCGCCGCGCGATGAGCGCAGCATGCGCCGTAAGGAGGACGACCTGCGCCTGCTGGGCGGCGTCGAGTTCGGCGTCCACGACGGCAAGATCGCCTTCCCCAGCGGCATCATCCAGGGCCAGAAGCTGGAGATGCTGCTGCGGCGCCTGCTGCTGCCGACCTGGCAGGTGGAGCATTTCGACGATCTGCCCATTCCCTTCCGCGCGGTGGCCACCGACATCGTCAGCGGCGACAAGGTGGTGTTTGACCGGGGTGATGTGGCCACGGCGGTGCGCGCCAGCATGTCGGTGCCGGGAGTGTTCGCGCCGGTGCGCGTGGACGGGCGCCTGCTGGTCGACGGCGGGGTCGTGGACAACCTGCCCATCGACGAAGCCCGCGCGCTGGGCGCGCAGCGGCTGATCGTCTCGCGCGTGGGCACGCCGCTGATGCGCGAAGACCAGCTCAATACGCCGCTGGCGTTGAGCCAGCAGATGGCTGGCGTCCTGATGACCCATGTGGTCCAGGCCCAGGTGGCCACGCTGGGCCCGCAGGACGTGCTGATCGTGCCCGCGTTGGGCGATATGACCAGCCAGGATTTCAACCGCGCCAACCAGGCCGTGCCGCTGGGCGAGGCTGCCGCGCAGGACGCGGTGGTGGCGCTGCGGCGCGACAGCGTGTCGCCCGCCGCGTATGCGGCCTTCCAGCAGCGCCATCGACCGCCGGACTACGCCGCACCGATCCTGTCGTTCGTGGAGGTGCTTGAGGGCAACACCCGCACTGGCGACTACGTGGCCCAGCGCCTACAGGACCAGTCGGGCCAGCGGCTGGATGTGGACGCGGTCGAGCGCCGCCTGGCCAACGTGTACGGCGAAGGACGCTACGAGCAGCTGCAATGGCGCCTGGCCCAGCGCGAGGGACGTCCCGGGCTCGTGATCGACCCGCAGGACAAGCGCTGGGGCCCGGATTTCCTGCATTTCGGCCTGCGCATCTCCGACGATTTCGAAGGTGCCAACAACTATCAGCTGACCTCGGAATACACCCGCACGGGGCTCAGCGAGCGGGGTGCCGAACTCAAGCTGCGCGCCAGCCTGGGCGACGTGCAGGAGGCCTACGCCGAGTACTTCAGTCCCTTCGGCCCGCGTGCGCGGCAGGCGTGGTCGGTCTATGGCGGCTTCCGCGCCACCGACCAGGAGCTGGTGCTGCAAGGGGAGGTGTTCGCCCAATACCGCTACAGCCAGTGGCTGGGCGGCGCGCGCTGGACGTACTCGCCCCATGAGGACTGGGAAGCGTCGCTGTCGGTGGAACGGGGACGCGAATGGCTCAGCCTGCATGTGGGCGATCCGGGCCAGCTGGGGGGTTACAGCGCGCAGCTGGGCAGTGTGTCGGTGCAGCTGCGGCACGACGCCATCGACAGCTCGGCCTTTCCCAGCAGCGGTCAGCGTCTGTCGTTGAGCTACCAGGAATTCCTGGAAGGCCTGGGCTCCAGCGCGCAGGGCAGCGTGACGCGGCTGCAGTGGGATCGCGCCTGGGGCTGGGGCCAACACCGGGTGCTGGGCGGGCTGCGCGCGAATCTGTCCACCGGCTCCAAGGAATTGCTGGCCACCTACGGGTTCATCGGCGGCATGGGCAATCTGTCCGGCTATGCCGAGCAGAGTTTGTTCGCACCGCAGACCGCGCTGGCGCGAGTGATCTACTACCGCCGCTTCGCACACGCAGACGCGCTGCTTAGCGTGCCGTTGTATGTGGGTGGCAGCGTGGAGTGGGGCGGGGTCTGGAACAGCCGCAGCGACGTAGATACCCGCGGCATGATCGGCGCCGGCAGCGTGTTTGTCGGCGCGGAGACCTTCCTCGGGCCGGTGTTCCTGGGCTATGGCCGTGCCGAGACGGGCGACAGCGCGTTCTATCTGACCTTCGGTTCGCTATTGCGCACGCTGGACGGGTTCTGAGCGCGAGCGCTCACGCCACCTGCGCGCGGGGCGGCGAGGGCAGCAGGAACGACAGCGCACCGGCGCAGTCGTCCTCCACCTTCAATGCGAGCAGGTCATCGGCGCGGGTGCGGCCGCGGTTCAACGCCGCGATGGGCGTGCCGCCCCTGTGCGCCCACTGGGCGAAACGGAAACCGGAATAGACCATCAGCGAGGAGCCCACCACCAGCATCGCGTCGCTGCGTTCGAGTGCGTGCTGCGCGGCCTGCACGCGCTCGCGCGGCACGTTCTCGCCGAAGTAGACGACATCGGGCTTGAGCACGCCGCCGCAATGCGCGCAGGCGGGGATGTCGAATGCGGCGAAGTCCGCTTCCAGGTCGGCGTCGCCATCGGGCGCGATGCCGGCGTCCAGCGTGTCCCAGCCGGGATTGCGTGCGATCAGCTGGGCCTGGAAGTCCTCGCGCGGCGTACGCCGGTCGCAATCCATGCAGCGCACCACGTCCAGGCGCCCGTGCAGGTCGACCACCTCGCGGCTACCGGCGGCCTGGTGCAGGCGATCGACGTTCTGGGTGAGCAGCAGCGAGACCTGGCCGCGGGCTTCCAGCGCCGCCAGCGCGTGGTGTACGCCATTGGGCTGGGCGGCCACAAAGCGTGGCCAGCCGACCAGGCTGCGCGCCCAGTAGCGCTGCCGCGTGGCATGTTCGCCCATGAACGCCTGGAAGGTCACCGGCTGCGCGCGCTTCCACTGGCCATCGGTGTCGCGGTAGTCGGGAATGCCCGAATCGGTACTGCAACCCGCGCCGGTCAGGACAAAGATCCGCGCGTGACGGTCGATGAAATCCCGAAGTGCCTGCGTGCTCACGCGACGACCTTGGCCGCATGCAGATAACCGCGCACCAGCAGCTTGAGCTGCGCATGCAGAGGCGCGATCCGCGCCTGCGGTGCCCCGGCGTCCATCAGGTCGCGCATCGGGCCAACCAGCGCGCTCAGCAGCAGATCGGACACCTGCGCCACATCGTCGAAGCGGGCGTCGCAGGCCGAAGCCAGCATCGCGGTCACCGCAGCGCGCATCCGCGCCCGGCCCGAGGCGACCAACGCCGCACCGCCATGCAACTCCGAGATCGCATAAAGCGCCAGCGAGATGTCCGCGTGTTCCAGCTTGGCCTGGAAGAAGCCGGTCACCAGCGCATCGCCCATCGCAACGAGCGTGGCGCCGTGCTGGCGCAAGCCGACGTCTTCGATCGCCGTGGCCACGATATCCAGGTGCCATTCGAGCAAGGCGGCCAGCATCGCACTGCGGTTGGGGAAGTATTGGTAGAGGCTGCCGACCGACACACCGGCGCGCTCGGCCACGCGGGTGGTGGTCGTGCCGGCCAGGCCTTCGGCCATCAAAACCTGAATGCTGGCCTCACGGATCGCATCCACGGTGGCCTTCGAGCGCGATTGGAGCGGCTGTTTGCGGGCTTGCAGGGCATCGGGCAGGGCGCTCATGAATGCGAATTCCCACGCAAAAGGATGCTGCCTATCTTGGGCGTCCCCAAAGACAACACAAGGACATCCATCATGACGATGCCAAGCACGCCCGTCGCCCTGGTCACCGGCGCCAACAAAGGCATCGGTCTGGGGCTGGTGCAACAGCTGGCCCAGACCGGCTGGACCGTCTACCTGGGCAGCCGCGATGTGGCGCGCGGGCAGGCTGCGCGCGACAGCGTGCCGGCCGGGCTGGACGTGCGCGTGCTGGCACTGGATGTCACCGACGTGGCCGCCCTTCAGCGTGCTGCCGAGCTGGTGCGGCAGCAGACCGGCAAGCTTGACGTGCTGGTCAACAACGCCGGCATCGCGCTGGACATCGAACCGCCGTCCAAGGCCACGCTCGCATCGCTGCGCGGCACCTACGAGACCAACGTCTTCGGCCCGGTGCTGGTGACCCAGGCGATGTTGCCGCTGCTGCGCGCCGGCATGCTCAAGCGCATCGTCAACGTGTCCAGCGAGCTGGGCTCGGCCACGCTGCATGGCGATCCCAACTTCAAGTATGCCTTCGTCAACGGCCTGGCCTATTGCTCGTCCAAGAGCGCGCTCAACGCCTTCACCGTGCTGTTGTCCAAGGAACTCTATGCCGAAGGCTTTGCGGTCAACGCCGTCAATCCGGGCTACACGGCCACCGACCTCAACAGCCACAGCGGCACGCTCACCGTCGAACAGGCCGCCGCCACGATTGCGCATGTGGCCATGTCCGAGCTGGGCACCGGCAGCTTCTTCACCGAAGGCGGCCGCCTGCCCTGGTGATCAGGCCAGGTTGCTGACCTCGATCAGGTTGCCGTCGGGGTCGCGGAAGTACAGCGAGACGATCGGCCCGGTCGCGCCCGTGCGTGCGACCGGGCCGTCTTCGATGGCAACACCGGCGGCAATGAGCTCGGCCTGCGCGATCTCCAGCGGCGTGGTCGTGATCAGGCACAGATCGGCCGAGCCGGGCGTGGGCGCCTGCGCCTTGGGTTCGAATTCGCGGCCGTGCGGGTGCAGGTTGATCTTCTGCTGTCCGAATGCCAGCGCCTTGCGTCCCTGGCCGAAGGTGACGACCTCCATGCCCAGCACGCGCGCGTAGAAGGCGCAGCTGGCCTGGACATCGGCCACGGTCAGGACCAGATGGTCCAGGCGCTGGATCTTCATCGCGTCATTCCCCGCGCGGCGGATGCGGGCCGAAGCGGCCATAGGGTTTCGAGTCGTCGGCGCCCTTGCGCAGCACCTGGGCCGAGACCAGCGCGATGACCTGCAGGATCAGGCAGAACCCCACCAGCATGGCCCAGCCGCCGTGTTCCCAGAACCAGCCGCTGACCGAGCCGACCACGCTCGATCCCACGTAATACGCCAGCAGGTACAGCGATGCGGCATGGCTCTTGTTGGCCCCGCCCAGGCGCCCGACCCAGGCGCTGGCCGCCGAGTGCGCGATGAAGAAGCCGATGGTCAGCAGCACCACGCCCACGATCACCACCGGCAGCGTGTGGCTCAGGGTCAGCAACGTGCCGGCGATGGCGCAGACGGTGCCGGCCAGCACGACCGGGCCGCGCCCGAACCGATCCGAGGCGCTGCCGGCGATCGACGAGGACACGATGCCGAACACATACGCCGAGAAGATCAGCCCGATCTGACTCTGGCTCAGCCCGAATTCCGGCCCGCCCAGGCGAAAGCCGGCGTAGTTGTAGACGCTGACGAAGGTGCCCATCAGCAGGAACGGGATCGAGAACAGCCATGGCAGATGCCGGTGACGCAGATGCCCGCCCCAGGCTTGGAGGTGGAACCGAAGGTTGACGCCGGTGCGCCGCACGAAATGCCGCGACGGCGGCAGCAGCAGGACAAAGCCGATCGCCACCAGCAGGTCGAATCCGCTCAGCACCGCCAGCGCCGTGCGCCAGTCGAAGTGATCGGTCAGGAAGCTCATCCCGATCCGGCCCATCATCCCGCCGAAGGCATTGCCGGCCACATACAGGCCGGTCGCCGCGCCGAGCCTGTGCGCGGGCAGTTCCTCGGCCAGGTAGACCATCGCCACCGCCGGCACGCCGCCCAGGGCGATGCCCGACAGCGCCCGCACCACTACCAGCGTTTCCCAGTGCGGGATGAAGGCGGCGATGCCGTTGAGCACGGCCGCCAGCGCGATCGAGCCGAACATCAGCCCGCGCCGGCCCAGGTTTTCCGACAGCGCGCCCGCGCAGAAGATCGCGATCGCCAGGCCGCCAGTGGCCAGCGACAGCGGCAGCGAACTGGCCGCCGCGCTCACGCCGAAGGTGCGGGCGAACTCGGGCAGCAACGGCTGCACACAGTACAGCAGCGAAAAGGTCGCAAAGCCGGCCAGGAACAGCGCCAGGCGGATGCGGCCCATCGGCACCGTCAGCTCGGCAGACATGGGCGAAGCGGCGGACGCGGGCAAGACATCCAGAGGCGTGGCGGAGGGCCGGTGCATGGCCGTGGCGGGCAGCGAGGGGCGGCCAGTATCGGGGTGGCGACACTGCTGGTCCAATATATGATGCTGGCAGTCGTCATTGGTTATAGATATGGAGAACGCTTGGAGCTACGTCATCTTCGGTACTTCCTGGCCGTGGCCGAGGAAGGCAACTTCACCCGCGCCGCGGTCCGCGTGGGGATCGGCCAGCCGCCGCTGAGCCAGCAGATCCAGGCGCTGGAAAGGGAGCTGGGCACGGCGTTGTTCGTCCGCACGCCGCAGGGTGCGCGCCTGACCGATGCCGGCGAGGCCTTCCTGGTCGACGTGCGTCGGGTGCTGTCGGACGTGGACCGCGCAGCCGATACCGCACGTCGCGCCGCCCGTGGCGAGAGCGGCCGCCTGCGCCTGGGCTTCACCGCCTCGGCGGCGTTCAACCCGCTGGTGCCCAGCCTGATCCGCGATTACCGGCGCGCCTGGCCCGCGGTGGAACTGGCGCTGGAGGAGACCAACACCGCCGGCCTGCTGGCGGCACTGGCCGATGGCCGCCTGGATGCGGCGTTCATCCGTTACAGCGTGTCCACGCCGGCCGAGCTGCAGCTGATCAAGTTCCCCGACGAGCCGATGAAGATCGCCGTTCCGGCCGCCCATCCGCTGGCGGCCAGGGCCAGCGCGCCGCTGTCGGCGCTGATCGGCGAGCCTTTCATCCTGTTCCCGCGCAGCTTCGGCAACAGCCTGTACGACGAGATCCTCAGTGCTTGCCGGCACGCCGGTTTCAGCCTGGCCATCACCCAGGAGGCACCGCAGATGTCCTCGATCGTCAACCTGGTTTCGGCCGAACTGGGCGTGTCGGTCGTCCCCGAGTCCACCGCCCAGTTGCGGCTGCCGGGCGTGCGTTACTTGGACATCGAAGGCCAGGTGCCGATGGCGCGCCTGGCGCTGGCCTGCCTGCCCCAGACCGCGCAGAACACGCCGGTGCTGCGCCACCTGCTGGCCCTGGCCGCGCGCTGAGCGAGCCGGTTCAGCGCCTGGGCGCGGTCGTACTCCAGGCAATCAGCACCAGCAACGCCAATTGCACAGGGAAGCGCAGCACCAGCGCCCAGACCGGCACGACGAACAGCTCCGGCCGTTGCAGCATATAGACATGCGCCGGCGTCACCGCCAGGGTCAGCAGAAACAGACCGATGCCTGCCGCGCGCCGGCTGCGCCACCACAGCAGACCCGCGGCGCCGAGCAGTTCGAAGACGCCGCTGACGATTACCGCCAGCCACGGCCAGGCGATGTACGGCGGCACGATCTTCATTTCGGTCTGGGTCAACGCGAAATGCGCGATCCCGCCCAGCAGGAACCACAGGAACACGACCACGATGCCGGCGGTCCGTCCGCGGCCCAGCGGCACAGGACCACGAAAGTGCGACAGCAGGGCATTAGGCGTGGGCAAGGCTGACCGGGTTGAAGGCGTGTCTGGGAAGGACCTTACGCCACGCGGCGCGTGAGGCGGTGACGTGCGCCACTCAGCCCATGAAGCAGGCAAGGCCGCGTTGCGGCGGCCCTGTCTGTCGACCACGCATCAGGCCTTGCTGAAATCCAGCGCGCCGGTGAGGTCGCCCGGCGGCGGGCCGCCCGCGGCGATCATCGCCTCTTCGCGCAGCTTCAGGCCGGGCAACTTTTCCAGGCCCCAGCGGCGCGTGATCAGGCGCGCGATCGAGCCAGTGTCGTAGAGCGTGTGGTCCACGTGCCCACGTTTGGCGAACGGCGAGATCACCAGCGCCGGGATGCGCGTGCCCGGGCCCCAGCGGTCGCCCTTGGGCGGCGCCACGTGGTCCCACCAGCCGCCGTTCTCGTCGAAGGTGATCACGATGACCATGTCCTTCCATTGCGGACTGTTCTGCAGCGCGTGCACGATCGCGGCCAGGTGGCGGTCGCCGGCTTCCACGTCCGAGTAGCCCGCGTGCATGTTGAGGTTGCCCTGCGGCTTGTAGAACGCCACCGGCGGCAGCTTGCCGGCCTTGGCATCGGCGATGAAGCCGTTGGTCGCCGCGGTCTCGCCCAGTCCGCCGTCGCGCAGGTGCTGCGCGCGTGCCTTTGAGCCCGGCGCCAGGCTGGCGAAATAGTTCAACGGCTGGTGATGTGCCTGGAAATTGGGATGGCTGGGGAAGCTGCCATCGTTGCTGTCGCCCACGCCGTCCAACGCCGCCTTGAACGCACCGCCATACCAGGCCCACTCCAGGCCCTTGGCGCTCAGCACGTCACCGATGTGCTTGTGCACCTGCGGCGGACAGGTGTTGGCACTGGTCGCGTCGGCCAGCGCAGGATTGGCCTTGTCCACATTGAAGCCGGGCGAGTACGGCGGGCCGATGGTGTTCACCGCCCAGAAGTCTGGCGTCAAGGTCGGGCGCGAGGTGAACTTGGCCACGCCGTCCATCGCGCTGGCCGGACTGCCTTCAACCGGAATCAAGGCCTTGCCTTCGGGCTTGCCATCTGCGGTCTTGGCAATGTGCAGCCTGACCGGGCTGTTGTCCGCGTCCGGATAGAACGGTGGTTGCGCGGCGACCAGGTACTGATGGTTGAGGAACGAGCCTCCAAACGCGCCCATGAAGAAGTTGTCGCACAGCGTGTACTGCTCGGCCAGGCGCCACAGCCGCAGGTTCACCGCCGCATCGCCGTAATGGCCCATCAGCAGCGCTCCGCTGTCGCCCCAGGCGACGAAGCCATCGTTGCGCCCGTCGTTGATCTGCATCTGGTTGCGATAGAACTCATGCACCAGGTCGCGCGTGACCACGCCATGCGGCAGTGGTTCGCCTGCGGGCGTCTTCAACGCGAACGGGGCGTTGGGCAGGCCCGTAATCGCGTCCTGCTTGATCTGATAGCTGCGGTGGTCAACCACCTGCACGTCCGGCACGATTCCGCCCCACACCGGCGGCAAGGTCTTGAACGGCTGGCCGTTGCGGTCCTTCTGCACCGCCTTGGCCGGATCCAGCGCCTTCAGCGGCTGCTGCAGCCCAGGGAAGTCGGCAAACAGATTGTTGAAGCTGCGATTCTCCGCAAACAGCACCACCACGTGCTGCACATGCTCACGCAGCTGCGCATCGGTGACCGGTGTCGATTTTGGCGCAATCACCCCCGCGCTTCCTGCTTGTTTCGCTGAAGTGGCTTGCGCTGCCCCGCCAGCAGCAGCGGCCTCACCGCCGACTGCCAGCGCCGCGCCCGCAGCAGCCAGGCCGCCCAACAAGCGGCGACGTCGTGGATCAGAAGGAGATTGCGGATCAGAAGGTTCGTCGTGCTGGCTCATCGTCATCGAGTTGCGAAACAAAAAAGCGCCCTGTAAGGGCGCCTTCTAGTGTGCATGCGATGAATGACAAATGTCAGCGTCCGACCTGAAGTTGCTCCATAGGTGATCTTCAAAATCTAGACAGCGTCAGCTTCTCGCAGTCACTGTCCCGCGCGTTGACGCAGGAGGGATGGGCGGCGGAGGGCTGGGAGGCTGGCGCTCGTTCCTGCGAAAGATTTCTTGTCTTTCGAAAGACCGATCGTATCTGGGCACGCTTCCCCTGCCCAGTTGATCTACCAGCGCATATCGCGGACCCGCTTTGAACCACGACCAAGCCCCAGAGGGGACTGACTTCGTATCGAGAACGACAAATCGGGCGTCATACTTACCGTCCGCGCGCTGAGTAGTGTCCAAACGGAATCGCATTACCACTTGACCGCCTTCCTCGGCCAATGGCTTCTGGGAGCTGACTACCACGTCCACCGTCTGACGGAGCAGTCGTTCAAGCGCAGGTTGCAGTTGATCCGAAGCAGACACCTTGGTGACTTTGCCATGCTTATCAACGTTGACCAGGACAGGCACAACACCCCGCTCGAAGTGGGCGACGGTAATCTCAGTCGCTAACGCTTTGTGGTTAATGATCGCTGCAAGAAGCACGGCTGAAAACATGAAGCGTTTCGACTTGCTCATGACATGTTCCTCGACGTTCCCTGACGAAATTGACATGCATTTGACAAAATGTGCGTACACGAATGTCCGCCGGCAATCGATGGTTGTCAAGACCGATACCCGTCTGGCAGTCGCGCCAATACTCAGGGGTAGCCAG
>JBIIHJ010000293.1:0-5254 GCA_044235875.1 Pseudoxanthomonas sp. | reverse complement strand
CGTCACGCGCTCTCGGCTTCCTGCGGCGAATAGCCTGGCGCCTCGGTGTTGATCTGCACCTGGACATTGGTGATGTCCGGCGTGGCATCGATCGGCAGCTGACCGAAGCTGTAGATGCCGACGGCGACCAGCACCGCGGTGAGGGCGAGCATGAGCCAGCGGTGGCGGATGCTGGCTTGGATGATGTGCTCAAGCATGGGCGTTGACTCCCATGTTCTGACGCTTCCTTTGAAGCGAAGTGCAGAGCTTTCGCGCTGACGCGCGACTTCCTTTTGCCTTGGCAAAAGGAGGTCGCGCCTGCAGGACGCGAGCGCTCTCCACTTGGCTCTTCAATAAGACAAAGCAAAGGTCAATGCGCATGTTCCGCACTCCCCTTCCCGATATCGGCCTTCACCACATAGCTCTGCTCAACCACCACCACGTCGCCCAATGCGATGCCGGACAACACCGCCACCTGCGTCGAATCGCGCGCACCGAGTTCCACCGCATGCGCGGTGTAGGTGTCTTCGCCCGTGCGGACGAATACCACCTCGCGTCCTTCCAGCGTCTGCAGCGCGGTCAGCGGCACCACCAGCGCGGCCGGCGTGCTGGCCACCACGATGCGCGCCTTGACCGCTGCGCCTGGCCGCCACAGGCCATCGCGGTTGTGCAGGATCGCGCGGGCCACGGTGCTCTGGCTGGCGGTGGCGGTGCCGGGCAGGACGCGTTCGAGCGTGGTGGTTTCGCTGACGCCATCGGTCATGCGGGTCACGGTCACCGGCACGCCGGCGGTGATGTGCTGGGTGTCGCGGCCGAAGATGTGCAGATCCACCCACAGCGTGGACAAATCTGCGATCTCGAACAGCGGCGCGCCTTCGCCCACCGCACCGCCGATCTGCGCATTGCGCGCGGTGACCACGCCGGCGATGGGCGCGGTGACGGTGTAGGTGGTCAGGCTGAGGTTGCTTTCGACGCTGGCCAGCGCCTGCCCCGCACGCACGGTGTCGCCGACGTTGGCGCGCAGCGACCGCACCGGGCCGGGAAAGCGGGCCACGGCCTGGGCGATGCGGCCATCGACGGGGGTCAACAGGCCTTGCACTTCGTGCGCGTCGGCAATGGTGCCGGCTGCGGCCGGTGCGACGCGGATGCCGCTGTCCCGGGCGATCTTCAGCGGGATCACGGTGGTGTCCGCATGCTCGGCCTCGCCGGCATGTTCGTCGCCTTCGGCCGGTGTCGATGCAGAGGCATCGCCGGGTGTGGGCGCGGGTGACTCCGCGGGCTTGCTGCAGGCCGAGAGCAGCCAGCACGCACTCAACGTGGTGGTCAGCAGGAGCGTTTTCATGGGCTGGAATCCTTGGGGGTTGCGGCGGCGATGGACGCCTGGCCGGTAAGCCGTTGCAGTTCGATCAATGCGGTCTGTGCCTGCCCGGCGGCTTCGAGTTGGCGCTGGCGCGCCTCGGTGCGCTGGGCCTGCAGCTGCGCCCACTCCATGTAGCTGATCGCGCCCGCGCGCCAGGCGCGTTCTGCGGCGGTTTCGGCCCTGGCCAGCGGCGGCAGTACGTCGCGCGCCATCCGCGTGACTTCCAGCCGCGCGGTGACATAGCGCCCATGCGCCTGGGCCAAGGTTGCGTACAGCTGCAGCTGCAGCGATTCGCGCTGCATGCCCCCCATCGCCAATTGCGCCTGCGCAGCCTGCAGCTCGGGCGCAGCGCGGCGCGCACTACCCAGCGGCAGGCTGAAACCGCCGACCAGCGCGGTGTCGTTGCCCTCGCGCAGCTGGCGCACGCCCACCTGCCACTGCAGGTCCGCGCGGCGCTGGGTCTGGGCCAGGCGCAGCTGCGCCTCCTGCACGCGGATCTGGCCGGCCAGTTGCGCCAGTTCCGGGGTGCGCTCGAGCCAGGCCGCCAGCGCATCGAAGTCGTCCAATGCCGGCAACGTCAACGGATCGCCGGTGACCGTATCGAAGCCGGGATCACGCGCGCCCCACAGTGCGGCCAGCGAGAGGCGCGCGGCGCGGATGGCTTCGCTCGCATGGTCGCGATCCAGCTCGGCCTGGGCCAGCGCGGCCTGGGCGGTCAGCAGCACCGACTCGGGCGATGCCCCCGCCTGCAGGCGCTGGCGCGCGGCGGCCACGGTGCGCTGGCGCTGGCCGATGTCATCCAGCGCGATCGCGCGTTGCTGCGCGGCCACGCTGATGTCCAGGTATCGCCGCGCGACCTCGGCCAACAGGTCCAGGCGGGTGATCTCACGCTGCGGCGCCAGTGCGTCGATGTTGGCCTGGGCCAGCACGCGGCGCGCGTCGAGCTTGCCGCCACGCTCCAGCACGCCGGCCAGGGTCACGGTGAGCTCGGCCTGGTCGAAGGCGCGTGCCTGGCCGCTGCCGAGTGCGTTTTCAAGCTCGACGCCGATGCTCAACGGCGGGCGCAGCGCCGCACCTGCGGCCTGCGCCTGGAGCACGGCGCGCTGGCCATCGACCAGGCGTAGATCGGGATGGGTGCCGGCGACGCGCGCGATGGCCTCGTCCAGGGTGAGAGATGAAACGGGCGGCGGTGTCTGCGCGTGCACGCAGGGCACGGCCGCGAAGACGGCCAATGCCGCCAATCGCAACCACATGGGTGTTTCTCCGAAAGGGATGACGCAAATCAGTGGCCCGACCCTTGCGGTCGACGCCGGACAGATCAGGTCATGCCGCGATCGGCGGACGCAGGCGCACGGCGGGGATGTGCGATGGCGGCGCGGGCACATCGGCCACGGTCACCGTGGCGTGCGCGACATGCACGGGCAACACGGCGAAGCTGGACGGGATTGCGCTGAGATGACCGCAGCAGTGCGCCGCGTGCATCAGCGCATGCAGCAGGTCGCCTGCCTCGTCGTGATCATCGCCATCGTCGGCCAGCGCATGCGCATCGGTGTCGTGCAGGTGCGAGGCCACGCCGCGCGTGGCTTCATGCAGGTCGCCGACCGCGGCCAGCACCGGATTGGCCAGGACGGCCAACAGCAGCAGGGCCAGCGCGGGCAGGCGCAGCCACAACGGGCGGACACGGGCGGGACGCAACGACATGGGCGCCGATGCTAGTGCGCGCGGCGCGCGTTAGACAATCACGTGACCGGATCGTCATCGCCCGCCAGCGGCGTGTCATCGCCGAAGAGCGCGCCCTGCACCGCGACTTCCTCGCGCTCGCGAAAGCCCGCCAGGCCCACGCCCACCAGGCGATAACGCGTCTCCAGCGGCAGATCGACGCGATCGCGCAGGGCCAGTGCGATGGCGGTGAAATCGGCCAGCGACGAGGGCGGCGCTTCGGGCGTGTAACTGCGGGTGAGGATGCGGAACTGCGCGGTCTTGAGCTTGAGCACCACGGTGTGGCCAATGCGTTCGGTCTTGCGCGTGGCCCGCCAGGCCTTGTCGGCCATGCGCGCGATGGCGTGGTCCAGCTCGGCCAGCGGTACGTCGACCTCGAAGGTGTCTTCGGCCGAGATCGACTGCACCTGCTGGTCCGGTTCGACCGCACGCTCGTCGATACCGCGCGCGCGCCGGTACAGGGCCGCACCGAAACGACCGAAGCGCAACTGCAGCTCGTCCAGGGTGAAGCCGCGCAGGTCGCCGACCGTGGCGATGCCCAGCTCGGCCAGCTTCTTTTCCGCCACCTTGCCCACGCCCGGGATGCGGCCGACCTTGAGCGGGGTGAGGAAGGCTTCGACCTGCGCCGGCTTGATCACGAACTGACCGTTGGGCTTGTTCCAGTCCGAGGCGATCTTGGCCAGGAACTTGTTGGGCGCGATCCCGGCCGAGGCCGTGAGCGCGGTCGCCTCGAAGATCTGCGCTCGGATCGCCTGCGCGGTCGCGGTGGCGCTGGGCGAGGCGATCTTGGGCTCGGTCACGTCCAGATAGGCCTCATCCAGCGACAGCGGCTCGACCAGGTCGGTGTGGGTCAGGAAGATCTCGCGGATCTGCCGCGACACCGCGCGATAACGCGGAAAATCCGGCGGCACGAAGATCGCATCCGGGCACAGCCGGCGCGCGGTCACGCCCGGCATCGCCGAGCGCACACCGTACTTGCGGGCCTCGTAACTGGCCGCGCAGACCACGCCACGCAACGCGCTGCCGCCGACCACGACCGGCCTGCCGCGCAGGGACGGGTCGTCGCGTTGCTCGACCGACGCATAGAAGGCGTCCATGTCGATGTGGAGGATCTTGCGCATGGGAGGCCCAGTATCGCGCGTGGGGGTCTCGGGGTGCGAGACGGCCGCATGTGTTTGTCGTTGTGCGCGCTTCGTGCACTTCGATGATCGAAGCAGGAGCAGAGCTTTCACGCCGCTTCGCGGCGCGACTTCCTTTTGCCTTGGCAAAGGGAAGCAAAACCGCCAGCGCCTGACACTCGCCGGGCCTTTGGCCCGGTCCCCTGCGCTTCTCGCCGGAAACGGCACGGCGCGGGAACTTGCTGCGCTCAAACACCCGCGCCTCTTCGGCCGTTTCCGCCTGCGGTGCTCGGCTCGCCTTGAAGGCGCTGAAGATCAAGAGCCGAGCAACGGCCAATGCCGAAGCAACAGCCCGAGCAGGCTGGGCGCTACGCGCACGGATATTGGCAGCGCTTGGGGGGAACCCGCCTGCCTGCTTTTCGCTTTCGCTATGGCTTGCGCTCTCAAAACCTCCGTGAGGCACGGCGCAGGGACGAGGACAGCCCCGCAGGGCGACGTGCATGGATGCACGACGTTTTTGGAAGGGACATGGACGTCCCTTCCAAAAATCCCTCGTCCCGTGGCGAACCCGCGCGTTGCGCGGGCGCGCCGTCCGGGGCGTGTTTCTTTGCCCAGCCTTCTTTGCACGAGCAAAGAAAGTCGGTGGGACCGCTAAGCGTTAAGAAAGCCTCTATCTAAAAATCCAACAGGCAAAGAAAAGCCGGACCCAACCATCAGGCCCGGCTTGCTCGCTCACATCGACCGCTCAGCGGACGGTCAGTTCTTCGGCATCTTGAACTCGTACTGCGCCGGCGGCGTGCCGCCAGCCAGATAACGCACGAAGTAATCGAACTTCCGGCGCGCCACATACGCGGTCATCGCGCCGTAGCCATGCCGGGCATTGGGCACCATCAGCAGGTCGAAGTCCTTGTTGGCCTTCATCAGCGCGTCGGCCACCAGCAGGGTCAGGTAAGGCGGCACGTTGTCGTCCATCGTGCCGTGGACCAGCATCAGGTGGCCCTTGAGGTTGCCCGCCAGCGACTGGTTGGCCTGGCTGTCGTAGTTGCTCTTGCCATCCTTGTCGATCAGCTCGCCCTGG
>JBIIHJ010000292.1:0-5258 GCA_044235875.1 Pseudoxanthomonas sp. | reverse complement strand
CCCTTCCACCGCAGTGCCGCCGCCGGCCGGGGTTTGTCCAAAGTTGCTGAACAACACATTGGTCAGCGAGCGATTCATGGCCTTGGCCATCAGCATGGTCAACAGCGTGCCGGCCGAGCCCACCACCATGCCGGCGATCATCAGCGCCGGGTTGTTCAGGGCATAGCCTTCCAGCGCCACGGCCAGGCCGGTGAAGGCGTTGTAGAGCGAGATCACCACCGGCATGTCGGCACCGCCGATGGGCAGGGTCATCAACACGCCAAACGCCAAGGCACCGGCAAAGAACAGCAGTATCGCCAGCGTGTTCGTACCGCCGCTGGCGATCACCCAGATGCCCAACGCCGTAGTGATCAGGAAGACCAGCCCATTGAACTGGCTCTGGCCCTTGAAGCGCCAGGCCTGGTTGATCCGCCCATCCAGCTTGGCCCAGGCAATGACCGAACCGGACAGGGAGATCGCGCCGATCAACGCGCCCAGCATGGTCACCGCCAGTTGCAGGACGCCGGCCGAACGGCCGCCATGGGCAACATCCAGACCGATCAACTCCACCGCAGCGACCGACGCGGCCGCGCCACCGCCCATCCCGTTGTAGAGCGCCACCATCTGCGGCATGGCCGTGACCGCGACCTTGCCGCCGCTGCGCCAGGCCCAGCCGATGCCGATCGCCAGCGCCAGCAGCGCCAGCCCCAGGTTGGTCCACACGTGCGGCTGTGCTTGCGGCGACAGCTGCGCCAATGCGCCGAAGCTGGCGAGCACCGCGGCCAGCATGCCGATCCCGGCCATCGCGATGCCGCGGTTGGCCGTGGCGGGCGATGACATGTGCTTCAAGCCCAGGATGAACAACAGCGCCGCAGCGAAGCCACCGATTTCCACGATCAACGAAAGCATCTGCATCACTCCTCGGGCGCCGAAGGCCTGGCGCTGGGCTTGAACATGGCCAGCATCCGTTCGGTCACCACATAGCCACCCGCCGCATTGCCTGCCCCCAGGGCAACGCCCAGAAACCCCACCCCCTGCATCAACGGCGTGCTGGCGTTGAACAGGGCGTGCAACGCACCGACCACGACGATGCCGTGGATGAAGTTGGAGCCGGACATCAGCGGGGTGTGCAGGATCGAGGGCACCCGCCGGATCACCTCGTAACCGGTGAAGGCCGCCACCATGAACAGATACAGAGCCACCAGCCAGCCCATGGAAAGTTCACTGGTCATGGCACCGTCTCCCGAGGCTGTTGTTGTTGCAGGAAGGCCCTGGCGCCCGCGTGCACGATCTGCCCGTCATGGCTGAGCAAGGTGCCGGCGATGACTTCGTCTTGCAGGTCCAGCACGATCACGCCGTCCTTGACCAGCCACTCGAGCAACGCCAGCAGGTTCTTGGCGTACAGCTCGCTGGCGTGCTGGGCCTGGCGCGAGACCAGGTTGAAAGGCGCCATGACGGTGGCCGGTCCGACCCTGGTCGTCCGGCCGGGGACGGTGCCCTCGCAGTTGCCGCCGCTTTCGGCCGCCAGGTCCACGATCACCGCGCCAGGCTTCATGCGCTCGATCTGGGCGCGCGTGATCAAGCGCGGCGCCGCACGACCCGGCACGTTGGCCGTGGTGATGACCAGATCGGCCTGCTGGAGGTGCTCGGTCAATACCGCCTGGGTCCTGGTCTGTTCTTCGGCCGTCAGTTCGCGTGCATAGCCGCCTTCGCCGCGCGCATCCACGCCGGTGTCGATGAACCGCGCACCCACCGACTGCGCCTGCTCCCGCGTTTCCGGGCGCACGTCGTAGCCTTCGGTGATCGCGCCCAGCCGGTGCGCCGTGGCAAGCGCCTGCAGGCCTGCCACCCCGAGTCCCATCACCAGCACCCGGGCCGCGCGCAGCGAGCCGACCGCCGTGGTCATCATCGGCAGGATGCGCGGCAGCTCCAGCGCGCCCAGCATCGGCGCCAGATAGCCGACCAGGGCCGCCTGGCTGGTCAACACGTCCATGGCCTGGGCCCGACTGATGCGCGGCACGTTTTCCATCGCCATGGCCGTGACCCGCGCTGCCACCAGAGCGTTGAGCAGGTCCGCATCGTGGCCTGCGTCAAGCAGGCCGATCAGGACCGCCCCCGGCCGCATGGCCATCACATCGGCAGGCGATGGCGCGCGGACGCTGAACACCACGTCGGCCTGGGCCAGCAGCGCGGCGCGATCAGGCTGGACATGCGCGCCGACAAAATCGGCATCGGCAAAATAGGCCTGACTACCGGCCCCGGCCTCCAGGGTCAGCACCGCGCCGAGCGCGTCCAGCCGCCGCAGCAGGGACGGCACCATCGCGACCCTGCGTTCGCCTTGCGCGGTCTCATGCAAAACTGCCAGCTGGAACGTCATGCCGCACCCCTTCATCAGGAGCCGGACTGTGCGCGCCAGCGGTGCGAGGGTCATTGATCTGGATCAAGCCAGCCGGATCAGACGTGCGGCACCGGGACACGGCACGCGCCATGATGCTGCCCCTGGCACCGCCTCACGCGACCCACGCCTTTCCTTTGCACACAGGAGCAGACCATGGCCCACCGGAGCCGCCTTGCCGGTTTCATCATCGACTGTCAGGACGGCAGCCTTTCAGCGTCGGCCGAATTCTGGAGCCAGGCCCTGGGCCTGGCGGTGGCCGACCCGGACGAAGACGGCCAGGACCGCTACGCCGTCCTGGCGCCCGGCCCGGCCGGGCTGCATATCGAAGTGCAGAAGGTCGAACACGCTCCGCGCGTGCATCTGGACATCGAGACCGATGACATGGATGCCGAGGTCGCTCGCCTGGAAGCGCTCGGCGCAAAGCGCGTGCAGTTTGTCCGCGAGCGCTGGTGGGTGATGGAAGCGCCTACCGGCCACCGCTTCTGCGTGGTGCCGATGAAGGCATCGGAAGGAAGCGCAGCGCCAGACCGTTACCCATGATGCTAGCCCCGGCCGTCAGATCACCCAGAGAAATTCGCCCGTTTCGCTTCGCCCTTTGAATCGGACCGTTCCCTTCTTCCCTTTCGCCGACAAGTGGAAAGAAGGTGGCTTGGACGGGTCGCCGGGATTGACGTATTCAACCTCGATCCGTTGTGCGTCGTAATCGAAGTGCTTCACTTTAAGATCCGGGGCTCTTACCCACGGACTTTCCTTCATGCCATCGAAGGAAATCTGCAAGCTCGTGATGACCGCATGCTGGTCGTGGCCGACTTCGAAGGTCAGGTCGTAATGCTCGCTCGAAAACCAGACTGACGTGGTGGCCGCAGCCGGCATTGCCAGGCTGAGCAGCAGTCCCAGAAGAAACCAGCGTCGCAGCCGGCCAAGACCTGAAGGCATTCGCATCCGTTGCTCCCTTCCCTGAGTGAACCCCAAGATTATTGGATCCAGTTGGCCGCCAACCTGACGCTGATCCCACAACACGCAACGACCTGCCACCTCAGCGGCGCTCGCGATCCAGCCAGCACGCCAAGCCCTGGGCATTGAGCTCGATGTCCATCGCCAGCGCCTGCTCGACCTGCGCATCGTCCAGCGGGACCTGCGCTTGGCGCGCCCGCTGCAGGTACAGCGCCGTCAGTGCTTCGACGAGCCTGGCATGGCGGTCGGGCTTGCCATCGGCATCGCGGCCGAGTTTCTCCATCGCGTTGATCTGCTCGTACAGATCCTGCGCAAGTTTCTCGACCTCAGCGTAGGACTGGCCGAGGCGGTCGTAGTGGGTGAGATACATGCCCTGCGGTTCGTAAGCCAGCAGGCGCGCGATCGACTGCTTGAGCGCGTCCGGCTCGAACTGCACCGGCGAACTGGTCGGCAGGATGAAGGCTCCCTGCGGCCCGTCGAATTCGCGATACGACAGGCCGAAGGTGTCACCGGTGAACCAGCACGCCCCGCGCGCATCCCACACGCAGTAGTGATGCCTGGCGTGACCCGGCGTATCCAGGCACAGCAGTGGACGGCCATTGTGGTCGACCACGTGACCGTCTTCGGCCACGACCACGCGCTCGGCCGACACCGGCTGCACCTGGCCATAACTGCGGGCGATTTCCGCCTCGCCATAGACCGCCGTGGCGCCGGCAATGATCCGGCTCGGATCGATCAGATGCGGCGCGGCACGCGGATGCGCGACGACCTTGGCATTGGGCAGGTGCTGCAGCAGCAGGCCGGCGCCGCCGGCATGGTCCAGGTGGATGTGCGTCACCAGCACCCAGTCGATGTCGGCAGGCGTCAGCCCGGCGCGCGCGATCGCTTCCAGCAGCAGGGGCAGCGAGTGATTGGTACCGCAATCGACGAAAGCACCGCGGCCGCCTTCGACGATGAGGTAGCACGCATCAAAGTGATCGCGCTGGAAGGCGGTGTCGACGGTGTGGATGCCGTGCTGGCTCATGGCGCGCCGGGAGTCGGAAGGAGGCCCGATTCTAGGCAGCGCGCCGTGAGCGCACGATGCACCTTGGTCTCACGCCTGTGCGGAGGCCTCGCGCAGTGCGGCCAGTGCAGCGAGCACCTCGTCGGTGGACACCTTCAGCAGGAGTTCGGTGGACTGCAGCTGGTCGGCGGCTTCGGCGTTCTTTAGCACGGCCACCAGCTGGCCGGCATCACGCGGCGAATCGAAGCCCTGGCTCTGCACCAGCACGTTGCCCTGCGCATCGGAGAGCTTGAAGTAGAAGCGGCCATCGGCCTCGCGATACTGCTTGAACACCGGCAGCGCCGCCTTGGCCGTGGCCTGGACCGCCACGCTCGCCACCGCCGACAGATCGCGCAGGCCCACCGCGTGGCGCAGCTCGCGCAGGAATGGCGTGGCGTACTTGGCCCGCAACCGCTCCGCGCCATCGCGCAGGATCGCTTCGATGTCGGCAGGCTTGGCGATCAGTGTTTCGTATCGCTCGCGCAGCGGCGCGATATCGCGCTCGACGCGATCGAACAGCTGCTGCTTGGCATCGCCCCAGCCAATGCCATCGGCGTAGGCCTGTGCGAATGCAGCCGTTTCTTCCGGCGTGGCGAAGGCCTGGTACAGCTGGAACAAGGGCGAACCCTCGGTGTCCTTGGCCTCGCCTGGCGCGCGCGAATCGGTCAGGATTGAGAAGATCAGCTTCTTCATCTCGGCCGGCTTGGCGAACAACGGAATCGTGTTGCCGTAGCTCTTGCTCATCTTGCGGCCGTCCAACCCCGGCAGCGTGGCCACGTGATCGTCGATCAGTGCTTCGGGCAGGGTGAAATACTCGCGTCCGTAGACATGGTTGAAGCGCTGGCCGAAATCGCGCGCCATCTCGATGTGCTGGATCTGGTCGCG
>JBIIHJ010000046.1:0-17140 GCA_044235875.1 Pseudoxanthomonas sp. | reverse complement strand
AGTGGCACGCCATCGCAGGCAACGCAGAGCTACTCCCTGAACATCGCCGCGCCGCCGATCGTCGTTGCGCCGTCCACGCTGCCGGCCGCCACGCGTGGCACGGCCTACAGCCAGGCGCTGAGCGCCAGTGGCGGCACCGCGCCATACACCTACGCGCTCGCCAGCGGCACGTTGCCGGCAGGCATCACCCTGGCCAGCAACGGCACGCTGTCGGGGACCGCGACGGTAAATGGCAGCTTCAACTTCACGGTGACGGCGAACGATGCAGGCGGTTTCAGCGGTTCGCAGGCCTACGTACTGACGGTGGGCGCGCCCACCGTGCTGGTCGCGCCGGCCACATTGCCCAACCCGACCGTCGGAACGGCCTACTCGCAGACCGTGTCCGCCTCGGGTGGCACGGCGCCGTATACGTTCGCTGTCACGGCCGGTGCCACGCCTGCCGGCCTAAGCTTCAGCGCGGCCGGTGTCCTCAGCGGGACGCCGACTGCTTCGGGCACGTTCAATTTCACTGTCACGGCCACCGACGGCAACGGCTTCGATGGCGCGCGCGCCTATACCGTCACGGTCGGCGCACCGACCCTGGTGCTCACGCCGGCCAGCCAGCCCGCCGCGCACGTGGACCAGGCTTACAGCGCCTCGTTCTCGACCAGCGGCGGCACCGCGCCGTACCACTACACGGTCACCGGCAGCCTGCCGACCGGACTGTCCCTGGCCGACAACGGCACCCTCAGCGGGACGCCGACGCAGGCTGGCAACTTCCCGGTGGCCATCCACGTGACCGACAGCAGCAGCGGCGCGGGCAGCCCCTTCACCGCGACCGTCAACCTGACGCTGACCGTCGATGCCGATCCGCTGGTGCTGACCCCTGCGGGGTCCGCGTTGACGGCGACCTATGGCACCAGCAACAGCATCGCCTTCGCCAGCAGTGGTGGTTCGGCGCCCCGCACCTTGTCTCTGGCCGGCGCCTTGCCTGCAGGCATGAGCTTCGATGCTGCGTCCGGCGTGCTGTCGGGGACGCCGACGGTGACCGGTAGCTTTGCCTTCACCGTGACGGTGACCGATGCGAGCGTGTCGCCGGCAACCCTGAGCCGGAACTACACCCTGACCATCGCGGCGGTTACCGTCGTCGTCAGCCCGACTACGCTGCCTGCCGCCACCGTGGGCACCGCCTACAGCGGCACGCTCGGCGCCAGCGGCGGCGTGGGGCCGTATACCTTCGCGGTCAGCGCAGGCGCACTGCCGCAAGGCATCACCCTGTCCGGGTCCGGTGCGCTTTCCGGCACGCCGACGCAGAGTGGCCCGGCGACGTTCACCATCCGCGCCTCTGACGTCAACGGCATGAGCGGCGACCAGGCTTATTCGGTCACCGTCGGCGAGGCCGCGCCGGTCGCGGTCAGCGATGCCGCACAGACGCCGGCCAATCAGGCGGTGATCATCCCGGTGACGGCGAACGACACAGGTGTGATGACCTCGGTCGCAGTTGCAGCCTCGCCCACGCACGGCGCCACCGTCGTGGAGGGCACCTCGGTGCGCTACACGCCAACGGCCGATTTCTTCGGAACCGATGTGTTCACCTACACAGCGATCGGACCTGGTGGTCGCTCGAATGCCGCCACGGTGACCGTTACCGTGCAGGCAGGCGCAGTGCCTGTCGCACAGGACCAGTCGGTGACCACGCTGGCCGGCCAGACCGTCAGGATCGATGCCGCCGGCGGCGCCAGTGGTGGGCCGTTCACCGCGCTCGCCCTGGCCACCACCCCGGCGGTGGGGACGGCAACCGTCGACGGCACGACGATCATCTACGCCGCGCCAGCTGATGCGAGCGGAACCCAGCGCTTCACCTACACGCTCAGCAATGCGTTCGGCGCGTCACAGCCGGCCACGGTGTCGGTCACGATCAACCCGATGCCGGTGGCACCCCCGGTGTCGGCCGCAGCCGTCTCTGGTCGCAATGTGCGGGTGAACATTTCGGCGGGCGCCAGCGGTGGGCCATTCACCGGCGCCGACGTGATCTCGGTTGCGCCGGCCAGTGCGGGTCAGGCAAGCGTCGAGCGTTCGGCGGATGGCTATGCGGTGGTCTTCGACGCCGCACCTGCCTTCGTGGGCCTGGCTCAGATCAGCTATACGCTGACCAACGCCTATGCCACTTCGGCGCCGGGCGTACTGTCGGTGAGCGTGGCCGCCCGTCCGGATCCGTCCAAGGATCCGGAGGTGCTCGGCGTGCTGTCCGCGCAGGCCGATGCCACCCGACGCATGGCGGTGGGTCAGATCAACAATTTCCAGCGTCGCCTGGAGCAGCTGCACAACGGCCAGCCGGCGGTCGGCTTTTCCAACGGCATTACACTGAGCTCAGCCAGCGCCAACGCGGCCACCGCGATGAACGAGCGCAACCGCGACCATGGCCCCTCGGCGATCCAGGACCTGAGCGCCACCAGCAGCAACATGCTGGCCGACCAGAACATGGTGGCCCCGAGCGGCAACACAGCGGGGCTGCTGCCGGGCGGTGCCTCGGTGTGGACCGGCGGCGTGGTCAACTTCGGCAAGGCCGGCTCCACGCGCGGCGATACCAGCACCGATTTTACGACCTCGGGCGTGAGCATGGGTGCCGACAAGCTGTTTGCCGACGGCCTGATCATCGGTGCCGGCGTGGGCTATGGCCGCGATGACACCGACGTGGGCAACGATGCCAGCCGTTCCAAGGTCGATAGCTACTCGGCCGCGGTCTACGCCAGCTATCGGCCGACCGAAGCGTTCTTCATCGACTCACTGCTGGGCTATCAGTGGTTGTCGCTGGACTCGGTCCGCAGTGTCACCGACACCGGCGGTCGCGTGGTCGGCAATCGCGACGGCAAGCAGTGGTTCGGTTCGCTCTCGATGGGTTACATCCTGCGCTCAAGAGACATCCAGCTGACCCCTTATGGGCGCTTCGATGCAGCGCAGGCGTCGCTGGACGGCTTCACCGAGCGGGGTGACGACCTCTACGCACTGCGCTACCAGGCCCAGACGGTCAAGACCAGCACGGCCAGCGCCGGCGTCCTGGCGCAGTTCGCCATCAAACGCGACTACGGCGTGTGGGCGCCGCAGCTGCGGGCCGAGTACGGCCGTGATCTGGAGGGCAGCAGCAGCGCATTGATGTCGTATGCGGATCTGGTCGGTAGCAACCCCTACCGCGCCAGCCTGCTGCAGCGCTCACGCGATCACGCCCTGCTGGGCGGTGGCTTCAGCCTGCAGACGCTGGGGGGGTGGAATTTCACTGCTGAATACCAAGTGCAGCTGGAGTCGGATACCGGCAACAATCAGTCAGTGCGCTTTGGCATCGAGAAGAAATTCGATCACTAGGTTCACCGGACATGCAAGACAAAGGGGGGCGCTCAAGGCGCCCCTTTTTTTTGGCCCAAAGCTGCGTGCATTCGACCTTCTGGGCCATGTCTGCCAATGGCCGAGGCAGTTCGAAAACCGCCGAGCCCAGACCAGTCGACTAAAAATTGACCACTCCAAGGCCTCCCTCTGCAATTTGTGAGTACCTGGACCCCTGCGTCTCTCCCAGAACTCAAGCACGTGGCAAGCCACAAGAGTTTTCACACAGCCTCGGCCGTTAACCGTCATCGCCGACAAGTGTGAAGCTTTCTCTCTGTGGGGCGGTCCTTGGGTTGGCGCAGAATGGATCCGTTGCCGAGGGCGAATGGGTCAGGGCCCATGGGGTCGGCGCACTCTGCCCCTGTTTCAGCTGCGGAGCCCATCGGCAAGTGGCTCGGGCGACTACGCGCCCTGCCATGCCAAGTGCACGAGCAGATGGTGCTGCGTCGAAAGCCTTGGACTCTGACCCCGGTTCCTATGCACTGTCGGCCTTGAGCATCACCGTCCACACAGTCCTGCAGCGCTCATGTCGTCGTCAACTTGGGCCTCACAATGGGCACCTTGGATGCATGCGTGGATGTCCGGCCAAGCGTGGTGCAGCGCGCTGATGGTGCCGTTGCGGTCCTGGCCGGAAAGGAGCCGGCCGCGCGCCCGGCCACCGGCGTGCATGATTTCGCCTACTCGTGCGTCTTACCCGGGAAAGGTTCCAAGGATCGCCTGTCGCCAACGCCACCATGCACGCCCAAAAAGACCAAGCGTTTGAACAGCTCAACCGGCGGTTCCGCCCCGGTCTGATGGCGTTTTTCCTGCGCAGGCTGGGCAACCATGCCGAAGCCGAGGACCTGACCCAGGAGGTGTTCCTGCGCCTGACCGGCATGGAGATGCACCAGATGCGATCGGCCGAGGCCTACATCTTCCAGATGGCCGCCAATCTGTTGCGCGACCGCAGCCGGCGCGAGAAGGTACGCTTCGATTACCGTGCCGAGGCCATGGCCTCCGATGGCCTGGGGATCGATGTGCTGGATCCGTTGCGCGTGACCGCCGGCCGCGAGTCGCTGGCCGACCTGACGACGGCCCTCAAGGAACTTCCCGAGCGTACCCGCGTCATCTTCATCCTGTACCGGCTGGAAAACGTGGACAAACGCGACATCGCACAAGCCTTTGAGATTTCCCTCAGTTCAGTGGAACGCGACCTGACCCGCGCCATGGCCCATCTCACCCGCCGGATAAGAGGTGAGGCATGAAGCCATCGGCTGCCGATCTGCCACCGGGCGACCGTATCGAACAGGCCAGCACCTGGTGTCTGCGTCTGGCCGAAGGCAGCCTGCCGCCTGCGGCCCGCGCCGAATTCGATGCGTGGCAAGCGGCCGATCCGGAGAACGCGCACGCCTTCGACGATGCTGTGCGCACCTGGCAGGCCCTGGAGGACGCCCGCCTGTCGCCCGAGCTCATTGCGATGCGGCGTGGCGCGCTGGACAGTTTCCGGCGCGGCCATGCCACGCGCTGGAGCAGGATCGGCTCGCGCCGGCGCACGGCCTGGATGGCGCTTGTGGCGAGTCTGACGGTGGTGGCGATCGGTACGGGCATGTGGAGCCGGTTCGTACCGCGCAGCTATGAGACCGGCCTGGGCGAGCGCCGCATCGTCGCGCTGAAGGACGGCTCGCGGCTGTCGCTGGATGCGCAAAGCCGGGTTGACGTGCGCTACAGCGGCGAGCGGCGCGAATTGTGGCTGCGGCAAGGTCGCGCCAAGTTCCATGTTGCCAAGGATCCACTGCGGCCCTTCAGCGTCAGCGCCGCCGATAAGGTGGTGGTCGCCACCGGTACTGAGTTCAGCGTGGAGCTGCTGGCCAGCCAAGTGCACGTCATCCTGTACAAGGGCAGTGTGGAGGTGCTGGCCGACCAGCCGGGCAGCGCCCTGCAACCGGTGCGGGTGGAGCAGCCGAGGGACGCTGGGTCCCGGCTCCGATCACGTGCCGCACTTGTCCCCGGTCGCGAACTCGTGGCCAGCGTGGCCACTCCGGTGGTTGAAGTGGCGGTGGCCGATCCAGTGCGCTCATTGAGCTGGGAGGCCGGGCAACTGGCATTCAGCAATGAACCCTTGTCGTCGGCGGTCGAGCGCATGAACCGGTATGCCGACATCCCGCTGGTGATTGGCGATCCTGCCACCGGCCGCGTCCGCATCAGTGGGGTGTTCGCCGCTGGCGATACGGAAGCCTTCGTGGAGGGTGTCACCGCCGTCTTCCCTGTGCGCGTCCAGGAACGCCACGGCCGCAAAACCCTGGTCAGCGCACGCTGATTGCTTCCGGCGCGGATCGCGCCGCGTGCGGCGTGATCGAGTTCCTCTTCCAGCGCGACAAACTTTCCCCGCTGATGCGTCTTACCCCTGTGCATGACATCGAACCGTCACCGCCGCCCACAGCCGCCATCGCACTCAGAAAGGGGGAATGCCATATGTCAGTCGTCTCGCTTCGCCACTCAAGGCTCCATCCTTGTTGCGCCGCCATCTGCCTGGCATTCGCATTGGCAGTGCCTGCGATAGCTCATGCGCAGGCGGCGAAGGAAGCCTCCGCATCGCAGCCGGTCGTCTATTCCTTCGACATCCCCGCCCAGGTGCTGGGCGAGGCACTGCAGGCGTTTGCGCGCGCCTCACGCCAACAGGTCTCTTTCGATGGCGGGGCGCTGGAGGGCAAGACCAGCCGGGCGGTAAGTGGAAGCCATACGGCGGAAGAAGCGCTGCGGCGATTGCTCGAAGGCACCGGGGTCGGCTTTCGTCGCGGGGCGCAAGGGGTTTGGCTGATAGGGCCATTGCAGCCGGTGAAGCATGAAAGCTCCGCTCACGAATCTGCGGCGGGTCCTGAAGAGCAGGCGACCGCCCTGGAAACGATCATGGTCACCGGCACGCGCATCAAGGGTGGCGCGGTGCCTTCGCCGATGATCCAGGTCAGCGCGGCACGGATCCAGGAGGAGGATTTCAGCGACCTGGGCGAGGTGATCCGCAGCATTCCGCAGAACTTCTCCGGTGGGCAGAACCCGGGCGTGCTCAGCGGCAACCTGGCCGGTGCCGGAAACGCCAACCAGAACATGACCGGTGGCTCGGGCCTGAATCTGCGCGGCCTGGGTGCCGATGCCACGCTGACGCTGCTCAATGGACGCCGCATGGCCTACGGCGGCTTCACCCAGGCGGTGGACATCAGCGCGATCCCGGTGGAGGCGGTCGAGCGTGTGGAGATCGTGGCCGACGGCGCCTCTGCGATCTATGGTTCCGACGCGGTGGGCGGCGTGGGCAACGTAATCCTCAAGCGCGAGTACGATGGCGTGACTGTGGGTACGCGCTTCGGGCGGGCCACGCAAGGCGGGCTCGCCAGTCGCCAATACACCATGACCGCCGGCACCACGTGGCGCAGTGGTGGGTTGATCGGCACCTACCAGGACGTGTCGGTGGACCCGATCTACAGCAGCCAGCGCACCTATACGACGCAACTGATGGACCCGTCCACGCTGTACCCCGGCAGCGACTTGCGCAGCGGCCTGCTCAGCGCGCACCAGGCCCTGGGCGAGATGGGCGAGCTGCGCGTGGATGCCCTGCGCAGCGAGCGCGACCAGTTGCACCTGTACAACATCAGCGGCCGCAACAGCCGGGTCACCCCGACCACCACAAGCACGTTGCTGTCGCCCAGCCTTGCGCTTTGGTTGCCCAACGACTGGACGCTGACGCTGGGGGCGACCGATGGCAAGAGCACGCACGACCAGTACCGGCGAGAGACAGTGACGGCGACTGGCGCGATCAACGTCACCGATCTGTGCTACTGCAACGACAGCCGCAGCTACGAGCTGGGCGCGGAGGGGCCGTTGCTGGAACTGCCGGCGGGCGTGGCGCGCCTGGCCGCCGGCGTGGGCTACCGCAAGAACGCGTTCCGCAATGTCAACCACCTCACCGGCGCCGAGACGATCCGCGGCAGCGAAAGCGCGCGGTTCGCTTACGCGGAACTCAACCTGCCGTTGATCGCGGCCGAGCAGGGCGTGGCTGGGGTGCAGCGACTGACCGTGACCGCCGCGGTGCGCGGCGAGGACTACAGCAGCTTCGGTGGAGTGACCACGCCGAAGTTTGGCGTGGTGTACGGGCCGGGCGGCGATGTGACGTTCAGGGCGTCGTGGGGCAAGTCGTTCAAGGCGCCCACGCTGTTCGAGCGCTACTATGCACACGACGCATGGCTGTTCACTCCGCGCAGCTTCGGCGGCACTGGGTACCCGGCCACTGCCACCGTGCTGGTGCTCGACGGCGGCAACCAGGGCCTGCAGCCGGAGCGGGCGACCACGCGATCGGTGTCGCTGGCCTATCACCCGGAGGCCGTGCGCGGACTGGAGGCCGAACTGAGCTGGTTCCGCATCGACTACCGCAACCGGGTGGTGCAGCCGATCGCCAATTCCAGCCAGGCGTTGAGCAATCCGCTCTATGCGCCCTTCCTTGCATTGTCGCCCACGGCGCAGGCGCAGGCCGACGCCATCGCGCGCGCGGGCACGTTCTACAACTTTGCCGGCGCGGCCTACGACCCGGCCAATGTCGTGGCGATCATCTATTCGCAGTACGCCAACGTGGCCCAGCAGGAGATCCAGGGCGCGGACCTGTCGGGCTCTTACAGGATGGATCTGGCACGCGGGGCGCTGACGCTGCGGGGTGCGGCCAACTGGCTGGACAGCAGGCAGCAGACCTTGCCCACCCAGCCGTCGTATGCGCTTGCAGGTACGCTGTTCAATCCTCCCAAACTCAGCAGTCGCCTGGGCGCGGTCTGGAAGCAGGGCGGGCTGACCGCCTCATTGTTCGCCAACTACCGCAGCGGGGTGACCAACCGGGTGGATGGGGTGGAATCGGCCTCGTTCACCACGGTCGATACGGCGCTGCGGTATGCCACAAGCGCGCGTGGCGCCGCGTGGGCGGGGCTGGAATTCGGCTTGTCCGTGGACAACGTCTTGGACCGCGATCCACCGCTGTACCGGGTGACCTCGCCGCGGTACGTGGCGCCCTACGACTCGACCAACTATTCGACGATCGGTCGTTTCGTGAGCTTCTCGGTGTCCAAGCACTGGTGATGCGCGCCGGCTGCGCGATGCAGCCGATATTGGGTGATGGCGAGAGAAGGGGCGCTGACATGTTCAATTGCATCGTATGGCGGCGGCTCGCTGCAGGCGTGTTGCTGGCAGCGTGCACGTGCGTTTGCCGGGCGGAAGACATCTCGCCGCGGCGGTTGCTGGAGGTGGCCGATCTGAGCAGCCCCACGTTTTCCCCGGACGGGCGCTACGTGGCGTTCCGGGTCGAGCGGGCGTCGGTGGAGCGCAATACCTACGACAGCGTCTGGTACGTGCAGGGCCTGCACGAGGCGTTGCCGAGGCCTGTGGCCGAGGGCGGCATTCCGCTGCGCGATTCGGCCGGCGGGTCGTTGCCCGCCACCGGGGTATGGTCGCCAGACGGGCGTTGGATCTACTATCGCGCGCTGCTCGATGGCGTCATTGCGGTGTGGCGCGCGGCGGCGGACGGCTCGGGTGCAATGCCGGTGACGCATGATGCCGCGGACGTGCGCGACTTTGCGTTGGAACAGGACGGGCGCGTGCTGCGCTACAGCGTTGGTGCGACGCGCGAGCAGGTGGTGGCGGCCGAGCAGGTCGAGTACGAACAGGGCATCCGTATCGACGAGACGGTGCCGATCGGCCAGGGCCTGTTCCGCTCCGGCAACGTCGAAGGACGGATGGCCACGCAGCGCTTTGGCACGGTGTGGTTCGATCGCGCCGCGCTGCTGGCGGACGTGCCGAACCGGTGGATGGCGTTGGAGCTGGCGACGGGAACGGCACGGGCGCTGGCGGATGCGCCGGTGCGTGCCGACGTGGCGCCGGACAGCGACATGCGCAGAGTCCAGGGTGACCCCTGGAAATCCGAGCGCGAACCGGGCGGCGACCGCGTGGCGGTGCTCACGCGCGTGGGCGATGGACGCGGCCAGTTGTCCAGGCCGGACGTGCTGCTCTGGGTGCTGGATGATGGGCGGGCAGGTCGTGCGATGCGTTGCACGGCGGCGGCGTGCACGGGCAAGGCCATCAGTGCGATCCAGTGGCGGCCCGGCCACGACGAGGTGCTGTTCACTATCACCGATCCCGCGCGCGGCCTGGCCCAATCCCTGCATCGCTGGAATGTCGCGACCGGGCAGGTCCAGTTGGTGGTACAGGGCAGGGGATTGATCAACGGCGGGCGGGATCCGGCGGTAGGCTGCGGCGTATCTGCCGATGCGCTGGCGTGCGTGACGGCGGAAGCGGACCGCCCGCCGCGATTGGAATCCATTGCGCTGGAAGGCGGCGCGCGGCGCGTGCTGTTCGACCCGAATGCGGCCTTGGCGCATGACATGGTGCGCAACGCACCGGCGCGCCTGCTGCAGTGGACCGACGCACGGGGGCACGGCTACACCGGTCAGTTCTATGCGGGACGCCACGGCGGTGGCGCGCCGGTGCCATTGTTCGTCACCTACTACAGTTGTCCGGGCTTCCTGCGCGGCGGCGTGGGTGACGAATGGCCATTGGCCGCACTGGCGCAGGCGGGCATCGCCGCGCTATGCATCAACCAGTTGCCCGGCTACAGCATGGATGCGGTGGAACGGCACGGGCAGGGTCTGGCCGCGGTGCAAAGCGCAGTGGCGTTGCTGTCTTCGCAGGGCGAAATCGAGCGTGGGCGGGTAGGCATGGGCGGGCTGAGTTTCGGTGGGGCGGTGACGTTGTGGACCGCCACGGAATCGGATCTGCTGGCCGCCGCGTCGGTCGCCAACCCGGTGGTGTCGCCGTCCTATTACCTGTTCGGCAGCATGAAGGGCGAGGCCTTCCTCAAGGGCCTGCGCGACATGTGGGGCCTGGGCGCGCCATCGCAGACGCCCGAGCGCTGGAAGGCGCTGTCGCCGGCGTTCAAGCTGGACAGGATCCGCGCGCCGATCCTTTTCCAGCATTCCGAGCAGGAGTATCTGTATGCGCTGGACTACTTGATTCCGCTTCTGCGCGCGCACCGGGCGGAGCTGTATGTGTTTCCGAACGAGCCGCATCAGAAATTCCAGCCGCGGCACAAACTTGCGGTGTACGAGCGCAACCTCGACTGGTTTCGGTTCTGGCTGCAAGACCATGAGGATGCCGCACCTGCGAAGACGGCGCAGTACGCCCGCTGGCGTGCGATGAAGGCGGACATGGCCGCAAGCGCTCCTTGATAAGGCGCGGGTGTCCTCGAGAGGTCGCCGGGCTAAAAGGTGACGCCCAGGCGGTCATGGGAAAGGCGCTTGATTGATTCGGTCACCTGAGCCTTGTGCTGGCATTGGGTAGGCTGCGTCTACCGGGTGCCGGGGCATTCGCCGCCTTGAACGGATGGCCTTCAGGCGGTCGGCTCCTCCTGAAGCCGTAGCGCGAGAGCACGTCAGCGGTCACATCATTGTCGTAGCAGACCGGCGCATCGCCGCCACCGCGGCTCCCAACACTCCGGCGGCCACGGCTGCCGCCAGTGCTGGCCACGCTAGACAGGCAGGACAGGTGCCCGCACCCACGGCCACATCGATGACTTGGGCTGCCTATCGCCCGTCCGCTCCCATGGCACCTACATCCGCAACCGCTACTTCTGAATGAGGCGAGGGCGCGAAGACGCTTCAGCGCACCTCACGTGGCAGAAGGCTTGATCCGGTCCGGGAGCGTCAGTGGGAAGCGTGCAATGAATTGACTGCCGGTACCCTGGCCCTCGCTACGCGCCTGGACCGAGCCGCCATGAAGATCAACGATCTTCTTGACCACGGCCAGGCCCAGGCCGAGGCCCAGTTTGGAACCCTTTATGCGCGAACCGGTGAATGCTTCAAACAGGTCGCCAAGGATGTCTGGCTCTATCCCGATGCCTTCATCGACCACGCGTACGACCGCGTCGCTTCCTTCCACGGTACCGGTGACCCACATGCGCCCCGGCAACGGCGTGTAGCGGATTGCATTTGCTGCAAGGTTGACGAAAACCTGCTGCATCCGCATGCGGTCGACACTGATTTCGATGTCCTTTTCAGGAAGGATCAGTGAAATCACTCTGTCAGGCTGGCCCGCCTGCTGCCGTGCAATGGTCAATGAGTCTTCCAGCAACTCGCGCAACGTGCACGTGGTGGGCTCCAGCTCGTAGCCGCTCGCGTTGATTTTACTGTGCTGCATGAGGTCATCCACCAGGCGGGCGGCATGCCGGGTGTTCTGAGCGATCGAGTCGATCAATGCGGTGCTGCGCTTGTCGTGGCTTCCCTTGAGCTGAAGAAGCTCCGCCGCCAGGCTGACGCCAGTCAGTGGATTGCGCAGCTCATGCGCCAGCAGGGCGATGGCCGCCCCCGCGTCTTCCCGCGCCTCAGTGGCCTGGCGGCTCTTGGTCCGGGTGCCCTCGAAGTGCATCTTCGATTCGGTGAGATCGCGAAAGATCTTCAGATAACGGCAGGCGCCATGTTCTGCGCCCAGATGCACGGTGACGCCCGAGGCCCAGAATCTGGAGGAGTCCGCCCGCTCCATCCACCGATCATCGGCGGCGGATCCGGTCTGCAGGGCGACCTGGAGCTCGTGACTGGGAATGCCGCGCGCGATGTCAGACGGGATGAAAAACCTGGAGAAATTCTCGCCCAAGATGCTTGTCGGGAAGAGGTTGAGGATTCTTTGTGCGCCAGGATTGGTCCACACGATGTGTCCCTCCGCATCCAGGAGGAGCAGGGCGTGATTTTCCGTCTGCTGTGCAAATTGCCAGAGCACCTGCTTGACATCCTGCTCATCGACTAACGGGAGTTCATTCACACTGACCATCCTGCGCAGGGAGCTAGGCCTGCCATCATGACAGCATGGCAGAAGGCCCAATGGCACGCCGTCCGTCCTTCGACCGCGCCAATTGGCCCGTGCCGCCAGGAATGGTGCTCCGGGTGTGTACGCGTTCGACCTGCTGTTTGCCCGCGCTCCCCGATCCAGCCGGGCAGGCCGTCAGGCGCGTGCCGATCAGCAACATCATCGATCAGGACATCAAGCACTGCAGCATCGTGGCCCACGAGCCATCTAGCGGGTCCTGGAACATCTGGTGTGCACAGCTCAACTTGTTTCACCCTTCTTTGGAAGGCCGGCATCTCGTTGCGCCCTTGCCTCGGGTGCCAACGGCCAGGCCCGGATGAGCACACTAAGGGCATCGAGCTGCAGAAAAAAGGACGTCCCAAACAGGGTCGAGCTGGCGGGGCCAGGTCTTGGGCACCCACCCCGTAGCGGATCCTGTTGCCGCAAGTGCTCCTGACCCAGGAACGCCGTCGTCCAGGGCAGCCGTGGTCAAAAGCGCGTGCGCGTCATTGCTCTCCGCGCATGAAGAACCGATGCACGAGCATGGTGATCAGCCCGCTTGCCGCGGTGAACCCGCAGATCGCCGCCGTCTCCATGACGCTGACCGCCGCAGCCGCAGGTCGTGCACGGGCGGCAGGCTGCCGAAGATGGCCAGGCGCAGCAGCGATGCACCGAGCAGCATGAGGGACGGGCCCAGGTAGCTCACCAGCGCGCGAGGATGTCGGGTGGGCCAACCCGTCAGCCGCCAGGCGAGCACGAAAGGCGCCAGGACGAAGATCACATCCGCCACACGATGTCTCCGCAAACCGATGTCGGCATCACTTTTCCCTGAGGAATCGATGGTAGGCCAGCATTGACGATGAAGCCGACCGTGGCGAAGCACAGGCGAAGGCGCAGGCCTTGCCCGGTGTTCAACAAGCACATGAAGTATTTCCGGCAGGCATGTGCCTGCCAAAGAGCACCGTGCGCAGCGACGTGGAACACCCAGCAACACAAAGATCAGGCCGACGCACTGCACGCCGATGCGCTCATGCTTCCGTTGCCACCCGGCCACCCGGCCACCCGGCCACCCGGCCACCCGGCCACCCGGCCACCAGAAACGGCGAGAAGATCAATCCCAGGTCCGCCAGCGCGGCACGCCTCCCTTCCTGCTTGCTGTCTCGACTCCTTGCTCACCATGGCAATCGCGGGGCGGTGCCAGGCAGTGCGGAAAAGCGGGATGGCGCGGCGCGGGCCGAGCCGAGCCGAGCCGATTTGTATTGCAGCGCCACGAGGTTGGCAACATGCTAGTGCCACCCTTTATGCATCCTTGAGCGTGGTCGATCGTGAGCGAAGACATCCTGGGCGCGGTGAGCGACGGCGACGTGTACAAGACCCTGCTCGAATCGACCAGGGCGATCCCGTGGCGGCTTGACTGGCAAAGCATGACCTTCAGCTACATCGGTCCCCAGATCGAGACGTTGCTGGGTTGGGCGCAGGACAGTTGGGTCGGCATCAATGATTGGGTCGAGCGCATGCATCCGGATGATCGCGACTACGTGGTCAACTTCTGTGTGTCGCAGTCCAAGGCGGGCGTCGACCATGAGGCCGACTATCGCGCGCTGACCAAGGATGGCGACTACGTCTGGATCCGCGACGTGGTGCATGTGGTGCGGAAGGACGACCAGGTGCAGGCGCTGGTCGGCTTCATGTTCGACATCAGCGAGCGCAAGAAGACCGAAGAGCACCTTATTCGCCTGCAGAAGCAGCTGGAGGAGCTCTCTTACCAGGACGGTCTGACCGGTATCGCCAATCGACGCATGTTCGATGTCGTGCTTGCGCGTGAGTGGGCGTCTGCCCAGCAAGACGCGTCGCCCCTGTCGTTGATCGTGATGGATATCGATTACTTCAAGCAGTACAACGACCACTACGGCCATATCAAGGGCGATGAAGCCTTGCGGATGGTCGCCAAGGCCCTGTCCCAGGCGACCAACAATGCCCGGGACTTCGTTGCCCGGATTGGCGGCGAAGAGTTCATCTGGCTGCTGCCGGAGACCTCCGCCGACAGGGCCCGCCAGGTCGCGGAAAAGTGCATGCAGCTCATCCGCCAGCAGCAGATCGCCCACGCCTGCTCGGAGGTCTCGCCCTTGCTGACCCTGAGCCTGGGCGTCGGCACCGTCACCCCAGGCGCAGATGCGCTTGCGCTGTCATTTGTGGAAGACATCGATGCGCTGCTGTACCAGGCCAAGCGCAACGGCCGGATGCGTGCGCAGTACGGTGAGTTTAAGGTCTTGCCGCAAACCGCAATGGGAAAAGCGAAGCTGACCCCGTCGCGATAGCGCTGGGTGTGCTGTCGCCGATCCACTCCGCGCCAGGAAATCAACCTCCGCTGAGTGACTCCGAGACATCAGGGGCGCTACAAGGCAGGCGCCCGACCTGCCAGGATGCGTTGACGAGCCGCGCCATGATGCGCCGGAGCGACAGGTCCCGGCGACAAGGTGGCCGTAGGGTTTGTGGCTGTGGCGGCTCCATCGTGCTGCCGGGTCGCGGCGTTGGCCGCTGCTGGCCATGTGTCGGCCGGCGGGCCGGGCAACGGATGGACGCTGCCGATCAGCGCTTGCCCTTGCTCCGCCCTTTGAAATCCGCGATCAGCTGTGCGAGTTCATCGTCTTCAGCATAGAAGTAGGCAACGGGCAGCTTGAGCACCGCTGCGAGGCGCTGCAGGGTCTGCAGGTCGGGCTGATGGACGCCTGTTTCGTAACGGTTGACGCGCGTGCTGGCGACGAACTCGTCCAGGCCGGCGGCAATGCCCAGACTGCGTTGCGAGATCTCGTGCGCTTCGCGCGCCTCACGCAGCCGACGGCTATAGACGGGAAGCGTCCCCTTGTCAGCCACGGTGGCATGCGTCTTGAACTTCCATGTACGGAAGCTTCCAGATGCACGTCAGGTTCGGATACTACGTTTAACGTAGTGGAAGCTGTCGGTTGAACAGGCGGCGCGGTGCTGATGCCCGCCTGATCGAGCTGTGGATCGTGGTTCCAGGGGACACCGGCAAGCGGCATGCCGGCATCTGGCTGATCCGGTGTCTGCGTCTTCCGGCGGCGGGCCGGAAACGAAGCAGCGTGCCTGCGATGGGGCGCATCTCGATTTGTCACCAGCGCAAGCGCTACTTCCGTTTTTTACGTTTCTGTTTTTCCAGTCTGCTCTTGATCTCGCTGAGCTTCTGCAGCGGTTTCTCGCTACGACAAGCGGTGGCGATCCGAAGCGCCTCTTCGTCGTCTTCGGTATGGAAATAAGCCAGTGGCAGTTCCAGCACCTTTGCGAACAGTTTCTGAAGGCCTGGCTTGGATTGGTGGATGCCGTTTTCGTAACGACTGATGGTCGAGCCCACGCCGGACTCATCCTGTCCGGCCGCTATTCCCAGGTTGGTCTGGGAAAAGCCATAGCTGAGCCGCGCCTCGCGTAGACGCCGTCCATAGAGGTTGCCAGGCCGCTTCTCGGTCATGCGTGCCTATCCGGTTGCGATAAGCAGCAGCTTCCGGCGGAGGGCTTGACACCGATACTACGTAAAACGTAGTGTTCACATCGCTACGTTTATCGTAGCCATGGGGTCTTTTGTCTGGCGTTCCGGCTCAGGGGCAAGCATGCCGGCGTCGACAGGGGAGACGAAGCCACGGTGCCGAGGCGATGGCCTGGCTGCGGGTCGCATTCAGACCCGTGTTCCAGGTGCGAGCTGGAAGGCGCCAGCGAGGCGAAAACAAGGGACGCAACATGAAGACACGTAGTTTGCGAGACGCCATTTCCATCACCTTGTTCGCGGCCGTCACCGGAACGGTCGGTCTGGCCCATGGCCAGCAGGTCGCCAATGACGTCGCCAATCCTGGGACCACGACCGAGAAAAGCGATCGCAAGGCCAAGACCAGAGCCGATACCAGGACCGACACGACCACGACGCAACTGGACACGATCCAGGTCACCGGCACCCGCATCAAGGGCGGCACCACAGCCTCCCCGGTCATCACCATTGGCAGCGAGCGTATCCAGGAAGAAGGCTTCACCGACCTGGGCGAGGTGATCCGCTCGATCCCGCAGAACTTCTCGGGGGGGCAGAACCCGGGCGTGGCGGCGGGGGCCACGGCCGGGGCGGGCGGCATCGCCAACCAGAACATCACCGGCGGGTCATCGCTGAACCTGCGCGGGCTGGGGCCGGATGCGACGCTGACGCTGCTCAATGGCCGGCGCTTTTCCTACGGCGGATTCGCCCAGGCGGTCGACATCAGCGCCATCCCGGTTGAAGCGGTGGATCGCATCGAGATCGTGGCCGATGGCGCCTCGGCGCTGTACGGGTCGGACGCGGTGGGCGGCGTGGGCAATGTCATCCTCAAGCGCGACTACACCGGTGCGGCGGTCGGCACGCGCTATGGCGCCGCCGCCCACGGCGGCCTGACCACCCGCGCGTATACGGCCACGGCGGGGACCACATGGTCCGATGGCGGTCTGATCGCGACCTATCAGTACGCAACGGTCGATCCGCTCCCGGCCAGCCGCCGTCCGTACACCGCATACATGGCATCGCCGACGACCATCTACCCGGGCAGCCAGCTGCGCAGTGGCCTGCTCAGCGGCCACCAGGCGCTGGGCGACACTCTGACGCTGCGGGTCGATGCCCTGCAGACCGAACGCACGCAGCGGTCCTACAGCTACTACAGCGGCGTTTCCAGCTACTACAGTCTGTTGATGCCCAAGACCACCACCACGCTGGTGGCGCCCACGCTTGAAGCGTCCCTGGCCAACGACTGGCACCTGTCGCTGGGCGCGGCCGGGGGCCGCGACAAGCGCATCCAGCGCGAATGGATGACGCTGTTGGCGACGGGGGCCACGGTGCGCTCGTCCTACGACGACTGCTACTGCAACAGGAGTCGCGCCTACGAGTTGGGGGCGGAAGGGCCACTGTTTGCCACAGGCG
>JBIIHJ010000045.1:0-17188 GCA_044235875.1 Pseudoxanthomonas sp. | reverse complement strand
CAAGCTGTGGAACGCCACCCGCTTCGTGTTGATGAACACCGACGGCGCGCGCTTCAGCGGCGCGCCCCAGCCTGCGACCGACGCGGAGAAGTGGATCCTGGCCGGCCTGGCGCGCGTGAGCGAAGAAGCGGCCGGCCACTTCGCCGCCTACCGCTTCGACTTGCTGTCGCAGGCGCTCTACGAGTTCGCCTGGAACCAGTTCTGCGACTGGTTCGTCGAGCTGGCCAAGCCAGCGCTCAATGGCACTGATGCGGCCGCCGCCGACAGCACTCGCCACACCCTGCTCTACGTGCTGGAACAGCTGCTGCGTCTGCTGCACCCGCTGACCCCGTTTGTCACCGAGGAACTGTGGCAGCAGGTCGCCCCGCGCGTAGGCGTGGACGCGCAGAGCATCTCGCTGCAAGCGTATCCGACGGCCGAGGCGCTGAACGCCGGTGCCTATGCCCAGGCCGAAGCCGACGTGGAATGGCTCAAGTCCATGGTCAGCGCGCTGCGCCGCGTGCGCAGCGAGCTGGGCGTGTCGCCGGGCAAGTCGGTCGCGCTGCTGTTGCAAGGCGGGGGCGAGAACGACAAGCCGCGCGTGACCCGCTTCGCCTCGCAGCTGCAGTCGCTGCTGCGGCTTGAATCGATCACCTGGCTGGATGGCAACGAGGCGCCCGCCTCGGCCGCCGCCGTGGTCGGCGAGCTGCGACTGCTGGTGCCGTTGGAAGGCCTGGTGGATCTGGATGCCGAACGCGCGCGCCTGGACAAGGAGATCGCCAAGGTCGCCGGCGAGCGCGAGAAGAGCGAAGCCAAGCTGGCCAAGTTCAGCGACAAGGTGCCGCTGGCCGTGGTCGATCAGGAGCGCGCGCGCCTGGTCGACTGGACCAGCCAACTTGGCGCCCTGCAGGAACAGCGCGCCAAGCTTTAAGGCGTCTGTCGGCAGCAGCGGTCGCTGCTGCCCTTGTGGAAGCCGCTTCAGCGGCGATGCGGGTTCCCGATAAAGCCCCTTCACCGCTGAAGCGGCTCCCACATAAGAATGCGCAGTCTTTCGTCCGCCGCCTTCGAACTCGCCCATGCCGCTCAGCATCTTCTGCCTGGTCCTGTTTGCCGCGCTGATGCACGCTGGCTGGAACGCCATCGTCAAAAGCGCGCCGGACAAGCTGATGACCACGGTGCTGGTCAGTGGCTTCGCGGCATTGATCGCGGTCTGCGTGCTGCCGTTCCTGCCCGCACCGGCGCCGGCGAGCTGGCCGTTCCTGGTGTTCTCACCGCTGCTGCAGGCGCTGTATTTCGCCCTGGTGGCGCGCTGTTACCAGGTGGCCGACATGAGCCAGGCCTATCCGTTGATGCGCGGCGCCGCGCCCTTGCTGGTGGCCGTCGCGAGCGTGCTGTGGCTGGGCGAACACCTGGGCGCCACCGCGTGGATCGGCATCGCGGTGGTGTGCCTCGGCGTGCTGGCGATGGCGTTGGGCAGTGGCCGTCTGCACCACGCGGTGTTGCCGCTGTTCAACGCCGGGATCATCGCCAGCTACACGCTGCTCGATGCCGCAGGCGCGCGGCATTCCGGCCACGCGCTGAGCTACACCCTGTGGCTGTTCGCACTGACCGCGTTGCCGCTGCTGGGCTGGGCACTCCTGGCCCAACGCGCGCGCTTGATCACCCAGTTGCGAAGCAATACCGGTCGGAGCGTGGCCGGAGGCGTTGGCACCCTGTTGTCCTACAGCCTGGCGTTGTGGGCGATGACCCAGGCACCGGTGGCACTGGTCGCGGCCCTGCGTGAAAGCGCGATCCTGTTCGGCCTGGCGATCTCGGCGCTACTGCTGAAGGAGCGGCCACCGCCGCGCCGGCTGATCGCCGCGGCGATCATTGCACTGGGCGTGGTGGTCCTGCGCCTGGCTTGAGCCAAAGCGGGCAAAACCGGGGTCAGAGTAGAGTTTCGCCACGTCTTGCTACCGCAATGACGTCGGAAGATGAAACTTTACTTCGAACCCGGTTTTTGCCAGCTGTTGGTTACAGCGGTGGCATCCGGTCGATCTCGCCGTCGATCAGCTCGATGGCCATGACGATCGCGTCCTCGCGCCCATCGTGCGAGGGGTAATAGCGCGGCCGCCGGCCGATCTCGTTGAAGCCTTCGCTGTGATACAGCGCGATGGCGTGCGGATTGGACGGGCGCACTTCCAGGAACACCCGCTCGGCCCGGCGCTCGCGCGCGGCCTGCACCAGCGCGCGCAGCAGGTAGCGCCCCAGCCCACGGCCCTGCCGCTCCGGCGCGACGCAGACATTGAGCACGTGCGCTTCGTCCACCGCCACGCTGACCACCCCGTAGCCGATCGGCAGGCCGCGCTCCAGCAGCAGCCAGGCCGGATACCCGGCAACCAGGCAGTCGCGGAAGATGCCGCGGGTCCAGGGAAATGGGTAGGCGCGCAGCTCGATGGCCATGACCTCGTCCAGGTCCGACTCGCGCATTGGCCGCAGCGTCGCGGCAAAGCCGGCGTCGGACTGCAGCGCACTCATGGGCGGGCCTTGCGCAGCGCGCGCAGCAGCGGCCACAGCGCGCGCTTTGCGGCAGGGTTGCCGCGCAGCTCGGCGGTGGACGGCCAGCCGGCCATGATGGCCGCGGTCTCGGGCGCATTCGGATTCAGGCCCGAGGCGCGGATCACTTCGAAATGCAGGACGTCATGCAGGCGCGCGCCGGTGCGCCGTGGCGGCGCGGCCCGACGCGGCGCCACGGCCTGCGCCTCGACAGGCGCTGGCGCCGGGCGCCGCGTCACGGCCGGTGCGGCCTCGCGCGGCGCCGGCGCGGGACGCGACGGACGCACTTCCTGCGCGCGTGCCTGCGCTGCGGTCGCCTCGGCGATCGGCAGACTGCCCGGCACCCATATGGTGTGGCCCAGCGCCTGCAGCCAGCCGTGCTGCTCTCCCGTCCACAGGGGGCCGCCATCCAGGCTCATGCGGCCGCGTCCCGGCGTCCCCGGCGCTGCAGGAGCCACATGACCGGGCCAGACAGCGCATACAGCACGCCGATGACGCAGAGCGTCCGCGGCAGGTCGATCACCAGGATCGCGATCACCACCGGCACCAGCACCACCAGCAGGAAGGGCACCCGGTCCGCGCGCGCGCCGCCCTTGCCCGTGCCCTTGAAACTCCAGAACCGGATCCGGCTGACCATCAGCAGTGCGGCCACGATGGTCACGCCCAGTGCGACATAGCGCAGCTGTTCGCCGGTCCACTCCAGCTTGCCGTCGGCAAAGGCCCAGACGAAGGACATCATCAACCCGGCCGCGGCCGGGCTGGCCAGGCCGATGAACCAGCGCTTGTCGACCACGCCCACCTGGGTGTTGAACCGCGCCAGGCGCAGCGCCGCGCAGGCCGCGTACAGGAAGGCCACGGCCCAGCCCACCCGTCCGATGGTCTCGCCGTCCAGCTTCAGCGACGACAGCGACCAGTGATACATCACCAGCGCCGGGGCCAGGCCGAAGCTGACCAGGTCGGCCAGCGAGTCGTACTGCACGCCGAATTCGCTGCTGGTGCCGGTCAGGCGCGCCACGCGCCCGTCCACGCCATCCATCAGTCCGGCGACGAATACGGCGATGGCGGCCGACACGAATTCGCCATTGGAGGCGGCGATGATCGCGTAGAAGCCGGAAAACAATCCGGCCGTGGTGAACAGGTTGGGCAGCAGATACATGCCGCGGGCCCGCTTGGGCTGGGGAAGCTCGCTCATCGCGTCAGTTTAGCCTTGCCGCAGGGCTTGGCGGGCTGTCGCAGGCGCGACAAGGATTCCAGCTTGCCTCCAACCCCCGGGGATGCTGCAATCGGCGACGTTGCGACATCTGAAGCGGAGCCGTCCATGCGCCTGTCCACCTGCTTGATCCTCTGGGCCCTGCTGGCCTCCCCGCTGGCCTGCGCCCAGAGCCTGTATCAGTGGAAGGACGCCCAGGGCGTGACCCACTATTCGGACGTGCCGCCGCCCAAGAGCAATCTGGAAGGCAAGCAGATCAATGCCGCCGACGCCCAGGCCCGCGGCACCGCCCCCGGCGCGGCCCAGGCGTCCCCGGCCGAGAATGCGCAATGCACCAGCGCCCGCCTGAACCAGAAGATCCTGGCCAACGCCGCGCCGGTGCGGCAGATGGGTGCCGACGGCAAGCCCGGCGCGGTGCTCAGTGACAGCGAGCGTGTCGGCCAGCGCGATCTGGCCGAGGCCGCGATCAAGGCCTATTGCACCCCGGCCGCGCCGGCCAGCGGCGCTGCCCCGCGCACCTGATCGGCATGCGCCTGGGGTGGGCGATTCTGGTCGGCCTGCTGCTCGGCGGCGGGCTGTACTGGTCCTTCGGACGCGATCCGGCGCCAGCACATCACCGTGATGACAAGGCCTCCGCGCATGCACAGGGCCCTTCGCTGTATCGCTGGCATGACCAGGACGGCATCGTCCATATCACCGACGCCGCGCCGCCCAAGGGCGTGAAGTTCGAGCGCATCCCGGTCGATCTTGGCGAGCGCGTCCAGGCCGCGCCGGCGCGCTGAACGCGCTGGGCCACTGACGCAGACGAACGCGTCGGCGCGGCAACTGGCAAAATGCCGGCTTTCCGCTTAGCGATGCCCTGCCGATGCGCCTGTCGCAGTTCCACCTCCGCACCACCAAGGAAACCCCCGCCGACGCCGAGCTGGTCAGCCACCAGCTGATGCTGCGTGCCGGCATGATCCGCAAGCTGGCCTCGGGCCTGTATACCTGGGCGCCGCTGGGCCTGCGCGTGCTGCGCAAGGTCGAAGCCATCGTGCGCGAGGAAATGAACCGCGCCGGCGCCGTCGAGATGCTCATGCCCACCATCCAGCCGCGCGAGCTGTGGGAAGAGACCGGCCGCTGGGAGAAGTTCGGCCCGCAGCTGCTCAAGGTGAAGGACCGCAAGGACCAGGAGTTCTGCTATGCGCCCACCGCCGAGGAAGTGGTCACCGATTTCGCCCGCAACGAACTGGCCAGCTACAAGCAGCTGCCGGTGAACTTCTACCAGATCAACACCAAGTTCCGCGACGAAATCCGTCCGCGCTTTGGCGTGATGCGCGCGCGCGAGTTCCTGATGAAGGACGCCTACTCCTTCCACCTGGACAGCGACGACCTGGCCCGCGAATACCGCAACATGCACGCGACCTATACGCGCATCTTCACCCGTCTGGGACTGGAGTTCCGCGCAGTGCTGGCCGATACCGGCGCCATTGGCGGTGATGCCTCGCAGGAATTCCACGTGCTGGCCAAGTCGGGCGAGGACGCGCTGGCCTTCTCCACCGGCTCGGACTACGCGGCCAATGTCGAAGCCGCCACGGCCGCCGATCCTGCAGTGCGCCCCGCGCCTGCCCAGGCGCTGCGCCGCATCGACACGCCCACCCAGAAAACCTGCGAAGCCGTGGCCGAGCTGATGGGCATCGCCTTGCAGCAGACCGCCAAGTCGATCGCCACGATGACGCCGGACGGCTTCGTCCTGGCGCTGGTGCGCGGCGATCACGCGGTCAACGAGATCAAGCTGGCCAAGGTGCCGAGGATGGCTGATTACCGCATGGCCACCGAGGCCGAAATCGTCGAGCACCTGGGCAGCCTGCCGGGCTTCCTCGGTCCGCTCAATGCCAAAAAGCCGATCCGCGTCATCGCCGACCGCGATGTCGCGGCGCTTGCCGATTTTGTGGTCGGCGCCAACGAGGCCGGCTTCCATATCGCCGGCGTCAACTGGGGACGCGACCTGCCCGAAGCCGACGTCGCCGACATCCGCAACGTCGTCGAAGGCGAGCGCGCCGCCGATGGTGGCCAGATCCGGCTCGCGCGCGGCATCGAAGTGGGCCACATTTTCCAGCTCGGCCGTAAATATGCCGAAGCGCTCAAGGCCACCGTGCTGGATGAGAATGGCAAGGCCGCAGTGATGTCGATGGGCTGCTATGGCATCGGCGTGTCGCGCATCGTTGCCGCGGCCATCGAGCAGAACCATGACGCCAACGGCATCATCTGGCCCGATGCGATGGCACCGTGGCAGGTCGTGGTATGCATCATCAATCCCAAGCAGGACCAGGCGGTGATCGAAGCGGCGCAGACTCTGCTGCTCGAACTGCAGGCGGCCGGTTTTGATGCGGCGCTGGATGATCGCGGCCTGCGCCCAGGCCAGATGTTTGCCGATATCGAACTGATCGGCATTCCGAACCGGATCGTGGTGTCCGAACGCGGCCTGGCCGCGGGGACTTTCGAATACCGCGCCCGCCGTGCTGAAGCTGCCGAAAACCTGGAAAAGCCGCAGCTGCTCGAACGCCTGCGCGCGGGCTGAAACTGCCTGGCGGTGTCGCGACAAAAGGCCGGCCATTGCCGGCCTTTTGTTTGGGCAGTTAATGACGGGGTTTGTATCCGATAACGCATTTGGATTAGGATCGGGCGCACTCCGCCAAGGACCGGCCTCCTTTTTCCCACCAAAATCGGAGTTACTCGATGTCGATTGACCTTTCCGGCCTGTCCCCCAAGGAACTCGCCTCGCTCATCACGCAGGCACAGAAGCGACAGACCGTGATTGCCAAGCGCACGCCCATTACCAAGGTGCGCAGCCGCATTCTGAAATTCGCAAAATCCGAGGGTTACAGCATCGAGGAGCTGTTCGGCGCCGCCGGCACCGTTGCCCCGACCCGCGGCAAGGCCGCCAAGAAGGCCAGCCCGACCGCAGGCCGCAAGCTGGGCAAGGTCGCGCCGAAATACCGCAATCCGGCCAATACCAAGGAGACCTGGACCGGCCGTGGCAAGCAGCCGCGCTGGCTGGCCGCCTATGTGGCCTCGGGCAAGAAGCCGGAAGAATTCCTGATCAAGCAGCCGAAAAAGTAATCCTGCGCTGATTGGGTGGACCAGGAATCGAGAAGAACGCCGGCATCGCCGGCGTTTCTTTTAGGGCCGCCGCGGCGTCTTGATTCAAAGCGCCTTGCGCGCCGAGACCAGCAGGTTGCCGAACAGCAGTCCAGCCACTAGTGCCATCAGGATCTGCAGGACCACCAGCATCGTCGAATCGCTGCTGGGCGTGCCGCCCTGGACCAGCGCCATCAATCCACGCAAGGACGCGCTGCCAGGCACCAGCATGATGATGCCCGGCAGGCGGATCAGCGCGCCAGGTCGGTTGAATCGTCGCGCGAAGAAATTGCCCAGCGCCGTCATCACCAGCGCCGACAGAAACAGGCCCACCGGACTGCCCCAGGCCTTGCCGGCATAACGCGAGATCAGATACCCCAGGATGGCCGCGCCCATCACCCACACATAATCGCGGCGATGCGCCTTGAACAGCACGGCAAACGCATAGCCGCTGATCACCAGCGCGCCCCACTCCACCCAGTCCGGCTGCGGGCGCGCCGCGCGCACCTCCGGATACAGGTCCAGCATCTGCGCCAGGGTCACCGCGATGATGCTGCCGACGGTGAGCTTGATCACCGTGGTCACCGCGCCGGCAAAGCGGGCCGTGCCCGAGACCCAGTGCTGGCTGGTCAGCTCGTTGAACGCGTTGGTCAGCGTCATGCCCGGCAGCAGCACCACCAACGAGGCGATGATCACCGTGTTGAGGTTCAGCGGCGCGATGATGTTGGAAATCACGATCGCCACCAGGCCCGCGACCAGGGAGGCGATCGCGTCGGAGGCCTCGCGCAGTTGCGGGCGCCGGTCGCTGAGCTGGGACAGCACGCCGATCAACAGGCCGATCAGTGCCGCGGTGGCGATGTCCGGCCACGGCAGCCGCCAAAGGCCCGCCACGCCGCCGGAGGCCAGGCCGAAGGCGAAGATCTGTTTGAGGCGAAAGCTGCGCGAGGGCAGCCGGTCCAGCGCGCGCAGCGCCACGTGGCCTTCGGCCAGCGTCATGTCGCCTGCGGCCACGGCCTCTGCGATGCGATCGGCTTCGCTGAGTTTGTGCAGATCGTTCTCGCCCGGAGCCAGGCGGATCACCCGCGTGGTATCGCTGGCCCCCAGCGCGCGCTTGGGATCGCTGAAGCTCAGGATCATCCCGGTCGGGTTGGACCAGGGTTCGCAGTCCAGTCCCAGGCGCGCCGACAGGGCCAGGATGCTGCCCTCAAGGCGCTGGGCCGTGGTCCCATAGCGATGCAGCCGCGCGGCGATCTCGCAGACAAAGGCGATGCGCTGGGCATAGGTGGCGGGGGCGGGAGGACGGGGCATCGGCAATCAACGAAAGTCAGGGCCTAGTGTAGGCGGCCGCGCGCGTTCTCCTACACTGGTGCGCTTGGCTTCCATCCCGACGCAATTCCATTGCCCATGTCACTTTTCCTTTCCGCATGAACATCGGCCTGGGCGAAGCCATGGCGCTGGGCAGCGCCGCGACCTGGGCGTTCGGGGTGATCCTGGCGCGGCAGCTGGGCAGTACGCTGCCGCCGGCCGCGCTCAATCTGTTCAAGAACGGTCTGGTGCTGATCGTGCTGTTGCCGCTGGCCCTGCTCAGCACGCACGGCCAGTTGCCTGCGCTGACCAGCATGCAGCTGGTGCTGTCGCTGGTCAGCGGGATCATGGGGATCGCGATCGCCGACACACTCTACTTCCGCGCCCTCAACGAACTGGGCGCCGGGCGCATGGGCGTGGTCGGCAACCTCTACAGCCCGCTGGTGCTGGTGCTGGGATTCGCGTTTCTCGGCGAGCGGCTGGGGCCATGGCAGTGGCTGGGCTTTGCCCTGGTGGCCGGTGGCGTGGCGCTGGTGGCGCGCCCGCCCAGGCAGTGGCGGACCCATCCGACCCACACCCTGCGCGGGGTGGTGATCGGGCTGGTCTCCATCGCGTTGATGGCCATCGCCATCGTCATGCTCAAGCGGGTACTGGAAGCCCAGTCGCTGCTGTGGATCACCGTGCTGCGACTGGCTGGCGCGGTGACCGGGTTGTTGCTGCTGCGCGCCTGGCCGCGGATGCGCCGGCATTTCCAGTTCGACGCAGCGGCAGTGCCATGGCCACGGCTGGTGGTGGCCGCGCTGTTGGGCCAGGGCCTGTCGATGGTGCTGTGGCTGGGCGGTTACAAATACGCACCTGCGGCCGTGGCGGCGATCCTCAATGAATCGGCCTCGGTGTTCCTGGTCATCCTGGGCGCGCTGTGGCTGCGCGAGCCGCTGGGAAGGCGCGCGGTGGCCGGGGTTGCGCTGACCTTCACCGGCATAGCCTGTATGCTCGCGGCCAGACCACCATGACGCCCGCCCAGACACAGCCCGAGGTCCACATCGACCCGGCCGAGCCCACGCGGGCCCGGCTGCTGGGCGACTGGACGCTGTCTTCGGCCCTGGAAGTGGGCAAGCAGCTCCAGCGCATCCCCGAAGACGCACAGACCCTGGATGCCAACGATGTCGCCCGCATCGATTCGGCTGGCGTGCTGGCCCTGCTGCGCCATGCCAATCGCCGCAACATCCCGCTGGAGAACCTGCTGTTCCGCCAGGACCACCAGGCGCTGGTTTCCAGCATCGAGGATGTGGTCGACGACCGACCCAAGAAAAAGCGCGACCTGGGCTTCCTGGCCGCGCTGGGCCGCCTGGGTTACCAGGTCCAGGACAATGGCCGCGAGATCATGGCGCTGGTGAGCTTCACCGGCGAGAACCTGGTCAAGCTGCTGCGCATCCTCCACGAGCCCAAGCGCCTGCGCATCACCGCCACCGTGCACCACATGGAGCAGGTCGGGCTGGACGCGCTGCCGCTGGTCGCCCTGCTCTCCTATCTGGTGGGCGCGGTGATCGCGTTCCTGGGTTCGACGATCCTGCGCGACTTCGGCGCGGAGATCTACGTGGTCGAGCTGGTCTCGATCGCCTTCCTGCGCGAGTTCGGCGTGCTGCTGACCGCCATCGTGCTGGCCGGCCGCACCGCCAGCGCCTTCACCGCGCAGATCGGCGCGATGAAGAGCCGCGAAGAGGTCGACGCCATCAGGACCCTGGGCCTGGATCCGATCGACCTGCTGGTGATCCCGCGCCTGATCGCGCTGCTGGTCACACTACCCATGCTGACCTTCGTGGCCATGATGGCGGGCCTGGCCGGCGGCATCACCGTGGGCGCCTTCGACCTGGGGATTCCGCCGCAGCAGTACATCTCGCGCCTGCACGACACCATCCAGCTCAAGCACATGCTGGTGGGCCTGGTGAAGGCGCCGGTCTTTGCGATGGTGATCGGCCTGATCGGCTGCCTGGAAGGCCTGCAGGTGGAAGGCACTGCCCAGTCAGTGGGCGAACGCACCACCTCCAGCGTCGTGCAGTGCATTTCGCTGGTGATCATCCTGGACGCGTTTGCCGCGCTGTGGTTCATGCAGGTGGGCTGGTGAACGCCGCCATCGACGCGGTGCCCCTGGACGCGCAGGACCAGGCGCACGATCCGGACACGGTGATCCGCGTGCGCGGCCTGATCAATCGCTTCGGCGAGCAGACCGTGCACGACGGCCTGGACCTGACCGTCAAGCGCGGCGAGATCATCGGCGTGGTCGGCGGCTCGGGCACCGGCAAGTCGGTGCTGATGCGCACCATCCTGGGCCTGCAGACGCCCGAGGCCGGCCAGATCGAAGTGCTGGGCGAAGATGCCCGCACCGGCGGCCGTGCCGCGCGCCAGCACATCGAGCGCAACACCGGCGTGCTGTTCCAGGATGGGGCACTGTTTTCCTCGCTGACCGTCGGCGAGAACGTGCAGCTGCCGCTCAAGGAAAACCATCCCGAGCTGCCGGACACCTTCCGTTACGAGCTGGCGCTGCTCAAGGTCAAGCTGGCCGGCCTGCCCGCCGACACCATCAGCAAGCTGCCTTCGCAGCTGTCCGGCGGCATGCGCAAGCGCGCCGGCCTGGCCCGTGCCCTGGCACTGGATCCGCCGCTGCTGTTCCTGGACGAACCCACCGCCGGCCTGGACCCCATCGGCGCAGCCGCCTTCGACCGGCTGATCAAGACGCTGCAGGAGGCCCTGGGCCTGACCGTGTTCCTCATCACCCACGATCTGGACACCCTGTACGCTATCTGCGACCGCGTGGCGGTGCTGGCCGACAAGAAGGTCATCGCCACCGCGCCGCTTCCCGAAATCGAACAGCTGGACCACCCGTGGGTCCAGGAATACTTTCACGGACCGCGCGCGCGGGCCGCGCGCGACGCGCGCTAACTGCGGAGAACCGGCATTTGGAAACCAAAGCCAATTACGTCCTGATCGGCGCCTTCACCATCGTGGTGGGCATCGGCCTGTTGCTGTTCGGGCTCTGGGCAGCCAAATACTCCTCCGAGCGCAGCTGGCAGCAGTACCAGGTGGTATTTCGCGAGGCCGTCACCGGCCTGAGCATCGGCAGCCCGGTGCAATACAACGGCATCGCGGTCGGCTCGATCACCAAGCTTTCGCTGGCGCCCAATGATCCCGGCCAGGTGATCGCCCAGCTCCGCCTGGACGCCAACACACCGGTCAAGACCGACACCACGGCCAAGCTGGCCATCACCAGTCTGACCGGCCCGTCGATCATCCAGCTCAGCGGCGGCTCGCCAACCTCGCAGAAGTTGACCGATGTGGACCAGCGCGACGCGCCTGTGATCCGCACCAGTCCTTCGGCCCTGCAGAACATCACCGACACCGCCAACCGCATCGTCGAGAAGATGGACCAGGTACTGAGCGACAAGAACGTCGCGGCCATCAGCGCCACCCTGGACAACCTGCAGAAGATCAGCGGCGACATCTCCGACCGCGAGGCCGGCGTGCAGGCGCTGCTGGTCTCCGCGCGCGACGCGGCCAAGAGCCTGGATGTGACCTTGAACACCGCCAACGGCACGTTGTCGGACCTGGACAGGAACGTGGTCCAGCAGCTTCCCGCAACGCTGGCCAAACTGGATGCCGCGCTGGCCAAGCTCGATTCGGCGGCCGGCAATGCCGACGCGATCATGGGCGAGAACCGCCAGGCGATTAACAGCTTCGCCAACGACGGCCTAGCCCAGCTGGGCCCGACCTTGAACGAACTGCGCGGCCTGATCCGCGACCTGCGCCGGGTCAGCGATCGGCTGGAAGGCAATCCCGCGCGCTACCTGCTGGGCCGCGACGCACCGAAGGAATTCGAACCGAAATGAAGACCTCCGCCTTCTTCCTCCTCCTGGGTACGTCATTGACGCTGGCGGGCTGTTCCTCGCTGCTGGGTGGCGGCGACCGCGAGCCCACGTCGATCTACTCGCCGCAGGTGCAGGTGGCCCCCGATGCCACCTGGCCCTCGGTCCCGGCCTCGATCGTGGTCTCCAAACCCAGCGCCGCGCGCGTGCTCGACAGCTCGCGCATCGCCGTGCGGCCAACGCCGGACGAGCTGCAGGTCTATCACGGCGCCGCCTGGGCGCAGAGCGCCACCGACATGCTGCAGGACGCCGTCGTGCGCACGCTGGAGGATTCGGGCAAGACCACCGGCACCGGCACGACCGATTCGGGCATCCGCGGGGCCTACAAACTCGTCATGGACGTGCGCCACTTCGAGGCCGACTACGCCGGCAGTGCCACGCCTTCGGCGGTGCTGGTCGTCAATGCCAAGCTGATCCAGAGCACCGACCAGAGCGTGGCCGCTTCGCGCACCTTCAACGTGACCCAGCCGGCCAGCGGGACCGAGACTGGCCAGGTCGTGCAAGCCTTCAACCAGGCGCTGACCCAGCTGACCACGCAGATCGTCGCCTGGACACTGACCAGCGCCCAGGCGCATCCGGCGCCGGCCTACGGCGCCAAGCCTTCCCCGACCGCGCTGTAAGCGTCCCGCAACCGGCCCAGGGTGCAGCGATCGTCCACTGCGATCGTTTCAGCCGCGTCCGGTGATGGGCGCGACGTGGCGAAAGGTCAGATTGATCCTGGGTCCCACCGGTTTGGCCGTCCGCGGCAGCGCGTGCTGCCAGTCGCGCTGGCTGTGCCCGCGCATGACCAGCAGGCTTCCCGGTTCCAGCACCAACGCCTGGCGCACGGCGTGGTCGTCCCGGCGTCGCAGCAAAAACCGCCGCGCCGCGCCCAGACTGACCGAGGCGATCACCGGCTCGGCCCCCAGCTCCGGCTCGTCATCGCTGTGCCAGCCCATCGCATCGCCTCCGTCGCGGTACAGGTTGGCCAGCACGCTGTTGAACTCGACGCCCAGCTCCGCACTCAGACGCTGCCGCAACGGCAACAACACCTCTGGCCAGGCAAACGGTTCGAAGGTCTGCCCCGAATACCGGTAGCCCGCCCCCGGATCCCCGATCCAGCAACTCAACCGCGGCGAGTCCACCCACTTCCCGAACATGCGGATGCGATGGGTTTGCCAGGCAATCGATTGATGAAGTCGCGCGAAATACTCAGCATGACTTGAAGCATCAAGCCACGCCGGGGATAGCTGGACATCGCACACTGCTTCGCTCAAGAAGCGAGTTTCACACCCGTCTGCGCGATCACTTCCGACTGCTCCACACCTTCCGCCAGCTCCACCAGCTTCAAACCTTCACGGGTGACATCGAACACGCCCAAATCGGTGATGATGCGGTCGACCACGCCGACGCCGGTCAGGGGCAGGTCGCAGGCGGGCAGGATCTTGTGGCTACCATCTTTGGCGACGTGTTCCATGATGACCACCACGCGCTTGACGCCGGCCACCAGGTCCATCGCCCCGCCCATGCCCTTGACCATCTTGCCCGGCACCATCCAGTTGGCCAGGTCGCCCCGCTCGCTCACCTGCATCGCGCCCAGGATCGCCAGGTCGATGTGGCCACCTCGGATCATCGCGAACGAGTCATGGCTGCCGAAGAAGCTGGCGCCCTTGCGCGCGGTGACGGTCTGCTTGCCGGCGTTGATCAGGTCGGCATCGATCTGGTCCTCTGTCGGGAACGGACCGATGCCCAGCAGGCCGTTCTCCGACTGCAGCCAGACGTCAACGTCCTCTGGGATGTAATTGGCCACCAACGTGGGCAGGCCGATCCCCAGGTTGACATAGCTGCCGTCAGTGAGTTCCTGGGCGGCGCGCGCGGCCATCTGCTCGCGGGTCCAGGCCATCAGTGCGTCTCCTGCGCGCGCACGGTGCGCTGCTCGATGCGCTTTTCGGGGTGTGCGTTGACCACGATGCGGTCCACATAGATGCCGGGCAGGTGCACCTGGTCCGGGTCGATGGCGCCGACTTCGACGATCTCTTCCACTTCGGCCACGCATACCTTGCCGGCCATCGCACAGGCCGGATTGAAGTTGCGCGCGGTCATGCGGAACACCAGGTTGCCGGCGGCATCGGCCTTCCAGGCCTTGACCAGGGAGATGTCGGCGTGCAGCGCGGTTTCCAGCACGTAGTGCTTGCCGTCGAATTCTCGGGTCTCCTTGCCCTCGGCGATCACGGTGCCGTAGCCGGTAGCGGTGAAGAAGGCCGGGATGCCCGCCCCGCCCGCACGCAGGCGCTCGGCCAGGGTGCCCTGCGGATTGAATTCCAGCTCCAGCTCGCCGGCCAGGTACTGGCGTTCGAACTCCTTGTTTTCGCCCACATAGGACGAAATCATCTTCCTGATCTGGCGCGTGGCCAGCAGCTGGCCCAGGCCGAAACCGTCCACGCCGGCATTATTGGAGATCACCGTCAGGTCCTTGACCCCGGTGTCGCGCAAAGCGGCGATCAGCGCCTCGGGCATGCCACACAGACCGAAACCGCCCACCGCCAGGGTCTGGCCGTCGGCCGCGATATCGGCCAGTGCGGTCGCAGCATCTGGAAATGCCTTGCCAACGCGCTTGGCGGCTGCAGGAGTTGTCTGGGTCATCGCGTCATGTCCGTTGTGACGAGCGTCGATCTGCATTCTAGCCGCGGGCCTGGCCAGGACCTGTTGGACTTTGGTCCTGCACGCTAACGCCCGGTTGTCATGGGCTTGGCTACACTCGCCGGCCCCGCTTCCCCCATACGAGGATTCCCCCATGCCGCTTCCCGCATTCAAGGCCTACGACATCCGTGGCCGCGTGCCCGATGAACTGGACGAGGACCTGGCGCGCCGCATCGGTGTGGCCCTGGCCGACATGCTGGACGCCGGCCCGGTCGTGCTGGGCCACGACGTGCGCCTGACCAGCGCCGGCCTGCAGGATGCGCTTTCGGCGGGACTGCGCGCCAAGGGCCGCGAGGTCATCGACATCGGCCTGTGCGGTACCGAGGAGGTCTATTTCCAGACCGATCACCTCAAGGCCGCCGGCGGCGTGATGGTGACCGCCAGCCACAATCCGATGGACTACAACGGCATGAAGCTGGTGCGCGAAAACGCGCGCCCGATCAGCTCGGACACCGGCCTGTTCGACATCCGCGACCAGGCCGATGCCGACAAGGCCCCGGCCGGTACCCCGACGACCAAGGAAGAACACCGCCCCGACAAGGCCGCTTACATCCAGCACCTGTTGAGCTACATCAAGCCCGACGCGCTCAAGCCGCTCAAGGTGGTGGTCAATGCCGGCAACGGCGGTGCCGGTGCGATCGTGGACCTGTTGGCGCCGCACCTGCCGCTGGAGTTCATCCGCGTGTTCCATGAGCCCGATGGCAATTTCCCCAACGGCATCCCCAACCCGCTGCTGCCGGAGAACCGCGAGGCCACCGCCAGCGCGGTGAAGGAACACGGCGCCGATTTCGGAATCGCCTGGGATGGCGACTTCGATCGCTGCTTCTTCTTCGACGAGAAAGGCCAGTTCATCGAGGGCTATTACCTGGTCGGCCTGCTGGCCCAGGCAATCCTGGCCAAGCAGCCCGGCGGCAAGGTCGTCCACGACCCGCGCCTGACCTGGAACACGGTGGAGATGGTCGAGGAAGCCGGTGGCATCCCCGTGCTGTGCAAGAGCGGCCACGCCTTCATCAAGGAGAAGATGCGCGCCGAGAACGCGGTATACGGCGGCGAGATGAGCGCCCACCACTACTTCCGCGAATTCGCCTTCGCCGACTCGGGCATGATCCCATGGCTGCTGATCGCAGAACTGGTGTCCACCTCCGGCCGTTCGCTGGGCGACTGGGTCGAAGACCGCGTGGCCAAGTTCCCGTGCAGCGGCGAGATCAACTTCAAGGTCGACGATGCCAAGGCCGCGGTCAAGCGCGTCATGGACACCTACGCCGACCTGAATCCGGAACTGGACTACACCGACGGCGTCAGCGCCGATTTCGGCCAGTGGCGCGTCAACATCCGCAGCTCCAACACCGAGCCGCTGCTGCGGTTGAACATCGAAACGCGTGGCGATGCGGCGCTGTTGAAGCAGAAGACCGATGAGATCTCGGCCTTGCTGAAAGGCTGAGGTTGTTCAAGGCATGAAACCAAGCAGGGCGCCGTAAGGCGCCCTGCTTGGTTGCGGAGGCGACAGACGCTCAGTTGTCGCCGAACAGATCGCGCGTATAGACCTTGTCTGCCACGTCATCGAGCTGGTCGGCCATGCGGTTGCTGATGATCACGTCCGATTCGGCCTTGAACGCCGCCAGGTCGTTGACCACACGCGAACGGAAGAACTCGGCCTCGCTCAGCGTGGGCTCGTACACGATCACTTCCACGCCCTTGGCCTTCAACCGCTTCATCACGCCCTGGATGCTGGAGGCACGGAAATTGTCCGAGCCGGCCTTCATGATCAGGCGATAGATGCCCACGACCTTCGGCTTGCGCCGCAGCACGTCGGCCGCGATGAAGTCCTTGCGCGTGGTATTGGAATCCACGATCGCGCGGATGATGTTCTGCGGCACGCTCTGGTAGTTGGCCAGCAGCTGCTTGGTGTCCTTGGGCAGGCAATAGCCGCCATAACCGAACGAAGGATTGTTGTAGTGGCTGCCGATGCGCGGATCCAGGCAGATGCCTTCGATGATCTGGCGGCTGTCCAGCGCATTGGTCACCGCATAGGTGTCCAGCTCGTTGAAGTAGGACACGCGCATGGCCAGGTAGGTGTTGGCGAACAGCTTGATTGCCTCGGCTTCGGTCGGCTCGGTGAACAGCACCGGCACGTCCTTCTTGATCGCCCCTTCCTGCAGCAGCCCGGCGAAGGTCTCCGCGCGTGCCGAGCGCTCGCCGACGATGATCCGCGACGGATGCAGGTTGTCGTACAGCGCCTTGCCCTCGCGCAGGAACTCCGGCGAGAACACGATGTTGTCGGTCCCGAACTGCGCGCGCGCCTTCTGCGTGTAACCCACCGGCACGGTCGACTTGATGATCATCGTCGCCTCCGGATTGATCTCCAGCACCTTGCCGATCACCGCCTCGATCGAACGGGTGTTGAAATAGTTGGTTTCCGGGTCGTAATCGGTCGGCGTGG
>JBIIHJ010000100.1:0-11199 GCA_044235875.1 Pseudoxanthomonas sp. | reverse complement strand
ACCGTGGCCGAGGATCCCTCCCCTAGCGCGGCCCTGGTCCGGCACTGCCAGTTGGTGATCGAGGTGGCGATGGAAACGGTTCCGACGGCCTGGGTGCATGAGGTCCCGGTCGCGGTCGAGGGGAAACTTGCCGCCGTGTACTGCGCGACCAGCAGTCGATTGGAGCGCATCTGATCGATCAGGTCGTAGGCCATGTTGGTGGCCTTGGTCCTGTAATTGGCGCTTTCGGTGAAGCGCACCGTCATGGTCTGCAGCATGGCAAAACCAAGCAGGCCGAAGGCCAGCACCACCAGGGCGATCAGCACTTCGAGCAGGGTGAATCCCGACTGGCGGAATGCGCCACGCAGGCGGCGTGCACTAGGCCTGTTCATGGGCAAGCACCTCGTTCGCTTCGCGTCTGACCCGTGGCGCTGATGGTAATGGTGCTCACCAGGTTTTGGCCCGCAGGGCATGGCTTTGAAGTCAGGGTGATCGTGCTGACGCCAGTCAAGTCGGTATTGAGCCTGTCGCGGCCTGTCGCGCGCCCGCGCCGATCGAAGTTCATCGTGATCATGCCACCCGTCCCCACGGCGAGCTGGTCGGACACGGTGCTGTAGCTCAGCACAGGCTCCCCGCCATCCAGATTGCCATTGGGATTATCGTCTCGCCACACCAACACGCCCGTGTTCCAGCCCGCGTTGTCGCACGTACTTCCGTTCAGGCTGCCGCAGACCCCGGCGCCCCGTGTGTTCTCGATCGCTTGGCTACGCGCGAGATTCAAGGCCGTGCTGATCTGGTTGGCCGTCGTTGCCAGGCGATTGGATCGAATGGTGCTCTGGAAACTGGGAAATGCAATGGCGGCCAGGATTGCCACCACGGCCACCACCACCATCAGCTCCAGCAGCGTGAAGCCTCGCATTCTTGAACAACGGTCCATCCCCTACCTCACCATCCCCATTGCGGCTGATGGAGAATAGGCGCGCGCCGTGGGACGGCATATGCCGGCACGATGGGCGGTCGGTTGAGGGGGATGAGCGTACGGGCGCGCCTCAGCCTAGGTCGCAGCCGCCCGCGCCGACCCGCTGCTGGGCCGCGTGTGCCAGCCGGTCCAAAGCCGGGCGTGGATGCGCCCGGCGGCTCAGTCAGGTGACGACCTTGTAGCAGGGCTTGTAATCGCCGGCGATCTTCATGCGGCGCTGGGCGACGAAGGCCTGCAGCAGGGCGTCCAAGGCGGCCATGATGTCGGGATCGCCGTGGATCTCGAACGGGCCGAATTCCTCGATCCGGCGCATGCCATCCTCCTTCACGTTGCCGGCCACGATGCCCGAGAACGCACGTCGCAGGTCGGCGGCGATCGCGTGCGCGGCACGGCCATGGTGCAGATCGAGCTGGGCCATGGCCTGGTGGGTGGGGACGAAAGGCTGCTGGAAGGCAAGCGGGATATCGATTGACCAGTTGAAGTAATAAGCATCCTTGGCGGTCTTGCGGTGCTCGCGCACCTGGCCGATGCCAGTCTTCATCGCCTGCGAGACGGCCACCGGGTCACCGATGATGATCTGGTAGCGCGACGCGGCGGCCTCGCCCAGGGTCATGCGGATGAACTGGTCGATCTGCTCGAAGTACGGGGCCGCCACGACCGGCCCGGTGAGGATCAGTGGGAATGGCAGCCCGGCGTTCTCCTCGCGCAGCAGGATGCCCAGCAGGTACAGGATTTCCTCCGCCGTGCCGACGCCCCCCGGAAACACGATGATGCCGTGACCGATGCGGACGAACGCCTCCAGACGTTTTTCGATGTCCGGCATGATCACCAGGTGGTTGACGATGGGGTTGGGCGACTCGGCCGCGATGATGCCCGGCTCGGTCACGCCGATGTAGCGCACCTGCTTCTGGCGCTGCTTGGCATGGCCGATGTTGGCGCCCTTCATCGGGCCCTTCATCGCGCCCGGGCCGCAGCCGGTGCAGATATCCAGCCCGCGCAGGCCCAGCTCGTAGCCGACTTCCTTGGTATACAGATACTCCTCGCGCGAGATCGAGTGACCGCCCCAGCACACCACCAGGTTCGGTTCGGACGGCTTGAGGATGCGCGCGTTGCGCAGCTGGCCGAACACCGCATCGGTGATGCCGGCTGAAGTCTCAAGATCTGCGGCGTATTCCTCGCCCAGCTCGATCGCCATGTAGGCCAGGTCGCGGACCACGGCAAACAGCAGCTCGGCCACACCGCGGATGATCTCGCCGTCGACGAAGGCCATCGCCGGGGCGTTGACCAGTTCGATGCGCACGCCACGGTCGCGCTGCAGCACCTGGATGTCGAAATCAGGGTACAGATCGCGCGCCGCGCGCGGGTCATCGGACGCACTGCCACTGGTCAGCACCGCCAGCGCACAACGGCGCAGCAGGTCATGCATGCCGCCGGCAGAGGCATCGCGCAGGCGCGCCACTTCCGTGCGGGACAGCACATCCAGGCCGCCGCGCGGATAGATCCGCGTGCTGACCACGGGCAACGCCCTCGTTACCGCTTCACTCATCACTTCTTCCTGCTTATCGGTTGCTTTGACGGGTGACTTTAGCGCAGCGCGCGCAGCCGGGGTATGCCGGACATGCGCCAAAAAGAAACGGCCGGGTTGCCCCGGCCGTTCCTGTCATGCAACTGCTCAGATCTGCGTGGATCAGAACTCGTAACGCACGCCCACCTGTAGCGACCACTGCGAAATGCCATTGGTCTGGCCGTCCGCATCGGTCGGGATACCCAGCGCGCTGGCCTGGCCGAACTCGGTACCCGCACGATAGCTGTAGACGTACTTGCCGTTCGAAATACCCTGCAGCGTGGCCACCGAGTTATTGGCGTTAAAGCCGTAGTCGATGATGTGGCCCCAGTCCTTGTTGATCAGGTTGCCCACGTTCTGGATGTCCACCCAGATCTTGGATTTGTGACCCTTCATGAAGCCCGGCAGTTCCTGGCTAATACGCAGGTCGAAGGTGTTGACGAAGCTCGAACGGAAGCCATTTTCCGGCGCGTAGGATCCCTGGTACTTCTTCAGCTCCGGATTCGCGTCCAGCCAGGCGTAAAAGGCACGCTCGGTCGCTGCATTGGGCGTAAAGACGGCATTGGGACCGCTGAACGTACCAAACAGCACCTCACCCTGTTTCGGCACGTAGAACAGATCGTTGAAGGTGCGGCTGTCACCGTTGGCGTCACCGCTGAAGATATAGCTGTACGGACGACCACTGCGGCCTTCATAGACCAGGCCGACCTGGGTTTCGTAGTCGCCGAAGAACTTGTGCCTCCAGTCCAGCGAGCCGGAGATACGGTCCTTGATCTCGTAGCGGGCGGTGGTAGCCGAAGGCTCGTTGACATTGAAGCCCAGCTGGCCGCCGTAACCCGAACCTGCGGTCGAGCTGGTGAGCGCGGCCACTTCGTTGGCCTGGGTGTAGGTGTAGCCCAGCATCCAAGACCAGTCGCTACCTTCGCTAAAGGGCTTGCTCAGCGAAACGGTGAACTGCTGGCCATCGCCCTTGTCGGTGTTTTCGATCGAATAGACATCACCGAAGTAGGTGTTGCGGCCGGCGCGCGCCTGCTGCAGGCGGGTACCGCTGGCGCCGACATACGCACCGTTGCCAGGGGTCCAATACAGGGTACGGCCGTCTGGGCCCACGAAGCCGGGACCGACGTTGAGGCTGCGATAGAACAGGCCGTCCTTGACCTTGGTCAGCAGCAGTTCGGCCGAGGCCACCACGCCGTACCAGGGCAGTTCGGTATCGAACGCCAGGTTGGCCTTCCACACTGACGGCAGCTTGAAGTCGTCGCCGATCACGTTGACGTTGCGTGAAGCGGAGGCGGTGCTGCCCGGGATTGAAGGGTTCAGGCCATCGGCGGAGAAGGGAATGCAGTTCTGCGCCCTGCTGTAAACGCCATCGCAACTGATCGTGGCGTTGGTGCCGTTGGGGGCGGAGTACGAGCCCGGGGTGCCGTAGGCCACGTAATTCAGGCCGGTGCTGCTGTACGCATTACCCACCCATACCTGCGGCGCGTCACCCTGGAACAGACCCACGCCACCACGCAGCTGGGTCGGACGCTCGCTGTTGAAGGTGTAGTTGAAGCCCAAGCGCGGTTGGAACACGAAATCGCTGCTATAGGTCTGCGAGTTGTCCAGACCGAAGCCGCCGGTGTAGCCGGTGCCGCAGCCGGCCAACGGGGTGAGCGGTGCATTGGCGAAGCAGGCGTTGTAGGTCGGATCCGGGCTGGTACTGGGCTTGTCGGCGCGCACGCCAAAAGTCAGCGTCAGGTTCTGGGTGGCGTACCAGGTGTCCTGCACGAACAGGCCCAGGCTCTTGTTCTTGTACTGCGCCGCCACGCTGGCCGGATCGTTGGGGTTGGTCTGCAGGTCGTAGTCGAAGTAGGTGCCGCTGCGCAGGTTGCTGAAGTCGTGGGCACCGTTCACCGTCGGGACGTAGAAGCTGTAGTTGCCCCAGGCGTCCTGCAGGAAGAAGTTGTAGATCTCGTTGCTGCTGAACTCGGCACCGAACTTCAGGTCGTGGTCACCCAGGGTCCAGGTAGCCGCGCCGAAGTAGTTCCAGGTCTTGGTGAGCAGGGCATTGCCCATCGAGCTGCGCTCGGTGCCCAGGCGAATGGCATCACCGGCATTGAGCAGGTTGGTGGCGTTGCCGTCGTCGAAGAACACCGAGATGCCCGGCGCGGTGGTCGGGGTCACGCGGACCGCATCGTAATTGCGGCGCGAGACCTTGAACTCGGTACTGAAGTTGTCGGTCCAGTCACTGAAGAGCTGGCCCACGTAGCTCTCGTTCGTCTTGACGTGGTTGTACCAGTTGGAGCTCAGCGCAAGCACCGTGCTGCTGGAGCCTTCCGGGCGCACTCGCTCCTGGTCCAGTTTGCTGTAGCGCAGGCTGGCACGGTGGGAATCGCTGATGTTCCAGTCGAACTTGATTGCCTTTTCTTCCAGCTCGGTGTCGCCATTGCCACTCAGGCCACCCGGATCGAAGCCCCACACGTTCCGGGCGATGTCCTGCACCGCGGCCACGTCATCGGCATCGAAGTCGCCGGTCGGGCTGCCCAGCGGCGTGGCGCCCACGACCGGACCCGGCTTGCCGCGGGTGTACTTTTCATAGTTGGCGAAGAAGAACAGCTTGTCCTTGACGATCGGGCCGCCAACGGTGGCGCCGTAGGTCTTTTCCTTCGTGAATTCAGCGAACTTCTGGCCCGCCAATGCGGCCTGGGCGTCATCGGGATAGTCGCCAAACCAGTCGCCGTCACGCATGTAGCCGTAGACCGAACCGTGGAATTCATTGGTACCGGACTTGGTCACCGCATTGACGTTGGCACCGGCGGCGCCGGAGATGGTGACGTCGTAGTTGGACAGGTCGATGTCGATCGCTTCGATGGCTTCCATCGAGACCGGCTGGCGCTGGGTCGGCATGTTGTTGCCTTCCAGTCCGAAGGTGTCGCTGGCCGAAACACCGTCAATGGCGATGCGGTTGAAGCGCGGGTTCATGCCGCCGGCGGTGATGCTGCCCGAAGCGCGATCGGTGAAGGTCACGCGCGGGTCCAGACGCATGTAGTCCTGGATGTTGCCATTGATCGAGGGCAGCGACTGGATGGTCTGCTGGTTGACGCTGGTGCCAGAACCCATCTTGGTGGCGCTGAACACTTCCGAGCCACCGCCGTAACCGATGGCCTGCACCGAACCGAGGTTGGTGACGTCGCCGGTCAGGTTCGCGTCGACGGTATTGACCTTGGCCAGGTCAAGGTAAACGCCGTCCTCGGTCTTGGTGCCTTCGCCCGGCTTAGTGATGGTGACAGTGTACGGACCGCCGACGCGCAGGCCGCGGGCGGTGTAGCGACCGGCCGCATCGGTGGTGGCGCGGCTGACCGTGCCGGACTCGACGTGCGTGATGGTGACTTCGGCGCCGGCAACCGGCGAGCCGCCGGAACCGAGGACGGTGCCGCCCACGCCGGCAGAGGTGCTCTGCGCCATGGCAGGTGCGGCGGCCAGTGCGGCCAGGAGCCCAAGGGCAAGTTTGGAAGTCCGAATACGGCGGTGCTGTGTCATTGCGTCTGCCTCTAAGGTTGGGCGTTCTAGAAAAAATCGTGCTGTCGGCCGCGCTGTCCGGCGCGGCTCTGATGGACTTTTTGGTGTTTTTGCCCCTGGAACCCGCGCAGGCACGGCTGCTTCGAGTTAACGACAGGTTAACACGGTAAAAGTCATATGTGACAGCGTCGTGACGACTTTTTCGCGGCGCAGCATCTTTGTCTGAACTCGACAAAAGATCCATTTGGAATCAAATGGTTATGCCACAGTGCAACGCATTGCAAAATGGACATCCAAGGCAGCCGCCGTGACGCTTTGAGGACAAAGCCAGGGCTGGCCGAGTCAACCCTTGTCTTGCTCAGTCTCCGACTCGGAATGGCGCGCACTGGCATCCGATCGCTCGCGACCGGCCGGGCTGCGGCAGTCCATCTCGATTCCGGCCTTCAGAGCCAGCGGCTTCGAACAGGGCTCGCATCGAAAAGCGGCTGACGGCCCCCTGGCGGCTGCGCCGATGAAAACGGCCATGACATACCAGCCAGGTCAGATTGCTCTCATGCGTTGGCTGCATTCGACTTCCGCCGCCCGGCGATGCGTCAAATGCCGTGTGGCGGCAACGCACTGAGGTAGGTCCCCACGCCATCGAGCAGCATCTGCACCGAGATGGCTACCAGCAGCATGCCCATCAATCGCTCGATCGCGGTCAAGGCGCGCATGCCCAGCCACTTGTAGACCAGCGTGGCCGAAAACAGGATCACCGCCGTGCCCAGCCAGGCGACGCCCAGCGCCAGGCTCCAGCCCAGCAGGCGCTCGGGCTCGTTGCTGCCCATCAGCATCACCGCGGCCATGCCCGACGGCCCTGCGACCAATGGAATGGCCAGCGGCACGATGAAAGGTTCGCCACCTGGGATTTCGCCCATCAGGCCTTCGGGCCTGGGGAAGATCATGCGGATGCCGATCAGGAAAAGGACCAGGCCGCCGGCGATCTGCACCGACTCCTGGCGCAGGTGCATCCACTCCAGGAAATACTTGCCGCCCCACAGGAACCCCATCAGCACGCCCAGTGCGATCAGCATCTCGCGCAGCAGGACGATGCGCTGGCGCTTTGGCGGCAGGGGCCGCAGCACCGACAGGAACACGGGGATGTTGCCCAGGGGATCCAGGATCAGGAACAGCAGCAGCGCTGCGGACAGGATGGTCATGCGTTGGGAGTCCAGACCTGGCCGCGCAGAGGCGCGCCAGCAGGCGACAGCAGGGTGACGCAGTGGGGCGCGTAGTCGCCGGCATCGGCCAGCGTGGGATCTTGGTCTTCGACGTAGGCACGCGCCCGTAGCGGGGTGCGCATCGGGCCCGGCTGCAGCGCGCTCACGCGCACCGACGTGCTGGCCAGTTCGGCATGCAGCATGTGCACCAGGGCATGCAGGCCGTGCTGGGCCACGCCATAGCCACCCCAATAAGATTGGCCAGTGCGCTGCAGGTCATCCAATGCATACACCAGCGCGCCATCGTCCGCGGCCTTGAGCAGCGGCAGACAGGCCTGACTCAGCCACCAGGCCGCGGTCAGGTTGACGTGGATGGAACGCGCGAATGCCGCCGGGTCGGTGTGTTCCAGCGGCGTCAGGCCGTGGAATTCGGCCGCGCAATGCAGCACGCCATCCAGCCGGCCGAGTTCGCTGCCGATGCGCTGGGCCAGCTCGGCGTAGTCGTCGGGCGCGGCGCCTTCCAGATCCAGCGGACACAGCACCGGCTCCGGGCCGATCTGGGCGCAGGCATCGTAGACACGATTGAGCTTGGCCGGACGCCTTCCCAGCAGCACCAGCGTGGCACCGGCCTGCGCGCAGGCACGGGCACTGGCTTCACCCAGGCCACCATGCGCGCCACTGACCAGGACCACGCGTCCGGCCAGTTGCTGTGCCCGACGCATGGGAACCTGGAGCAGGCTCACCGCGGCAGGGCCTCGGCCACGATCCGGGCCAGTTCGCCCGATTCGTGCAGTTCCAGGGTGATGTCGCAACCCCCGATCAGTTCGCCGTGGATGAACAGCTGGGGAAAGGTCGGCCAGTTGGAGAAACGCGGCAGGTTGGCGCGGATCTCCGGCTCTTCGAGCACGTTGATCGCACGCAACCCATGGGCACCGGCGTCGAGCAGCGCCTGGACCGCGCGATTGGAGAAGCCACACATCGGGTACTCCGGCGTGCCCTTCATGAAGAGCACCATCGGATGGCTGTCCAGTTCCGCCTGGATACGTTCCAGCACCGGCATGTTGCGTTCTCCTGCCTTGACGGCATGCAAACCGTCGTCGAGTAAACTTCCGGCGCTATCCATCGCCGCCGTCACCGCGCAATTGTAAGCCTTTCGCGCCGGCCGCCGGCACCGCATCTCACGCCAAGCCCTAAGGAATTGCCATGGCCATCGAACTTCCCCCCTTGCCCTACGACCGCACCGCCCTGGAACCGCACATTTCCGGCGAGACCATCGATTTCCATTACGGCAAGCACCACAAGACCTACGTGGACAACCTCAACAAGCTGATCGAGGGCACCGAGTTCGCCGAGCTGTCGCTGGAGGAGATCATCAGGAAGTCGCAGGGTGGCATGTTCAACAACGCCGCGCAGGTGTGGAACCACACCTTCTACTGGAACGGCCTGTCGCCCAAGGGCGGCGGTGCGCCGACCGGCAAGCTGGCCGAGCTGATCAACGCCGCCTTCGGTGACTTCGAGAAGTTCAAGGAAGAGTTCACCAAGACCGCCATCGGTACCTTCGGTTCCGGCTGGGGCTGGCTGGTGCAGAAGAAGGACGGCAGCCTGGGCCTGGTGAGCACTTCCAACGCCGCCACCCCGCTGACCGGCGAAGACACCCCGCTGCTGACCGTCGATGTGTGGGAGCACGCCTACTACATCGACTACCGCAACGCCCGTCCGAAGTATGTCGAGTCGTTCTGGGCGCTGGTCAACTGGGACTTCGTGGCCAAGAACCTGGCCTGATTTTCCGCTGCGAAGCTGCATCAAAAGGCTGGGGAAACCCGGCCTTTTTTGTGCAGACGCGCCGTCGCTGAAATCCAGATGACGCTCGAGTCATCGTCCGATCAGGTACTTGGCTGGCAGCGCAACAGCATGGTGGATGATGTCAACCCGGGGCGGGGTGAACGCTTTCCAGTGGCCGTATATCCACACACCACGGAGTTCACATGAAGACCCCGATTCGCTGCCTTGCTTCCGCCGTGCTGGCGGCGTTGTGTTTCAGCGGCGCCGCTTCAGCCGCCCACCGCGACCGCGACAATAACCCACCCGGGCCTGCAGGGGGCCGCGGCACCAACTGGGAAAACCCACCGGGCTGGCGCGGCGGCCCCGGCGCCTCTCCCGACTATCGCTACTGGCGTCATGGCACAAGCCGTTACAAGTTCACCGTGGTCAACGGTGGCTATTACTACAACGCGCGCTATGGCTACTGGCATCCGCGTTATGGCCTGTGGAACCAGGCGCGCCGCTGCTGGATGGACATCGACGACAACCCACCCGGTCCGGCCGGCGGCCGTGGCACCAACTGGGAAAACCCGCCCGGCTGGCGTGGTGGCCCGGGCGCATCGCCTGACCGCTTCGGTCGCTGCCGCTGAGTCCGTGGGACCGGGAGTGCGGAAACGGGAACGGGGCCTTTCGGCCCCGTTTTCCTATGTGCACGACAACCGCGGCCGGCTCAGCCTTCGGCTAGGCGCGCGATCACCGGCTGCACCTGCCACTGGCGCGACAACGCCTCGCCGACGCTGGCCAACGTGTTCGACAATGCGGTCGCATCGTCGGCACGCAGCGTCGCATGACCGACCTTGCGTCCGGCGCGCGGCGATTTGCCGTAGTCGTGCCAGTGGCCGCCGACCTGCGCCAGCACTGCTTGGGCATCGGGCATCTCGCCCAGCCAGTTGAGCATGCAGGCCACGCCGCGCATCGCCGGTTCGCCCAGCGGCAGGCCGAGCACGGCGCGTAGGTGGGCCTCGAACTGCGACACCTCCGCACCTTCGATCGTCCAATGCCCGGAGTTGTGCACGCGTGGCGCCATCTCGTTGGCCAGCAGCGTGTCGCCCTGGCAGAACAGCTCAAGCGCGAACACGCCCACGTACTCGGTGGCTTCGGCCACGCGCCGTGCGTAGTCGATGGCTTGTGCCTGCATCGCATCGGACACGCGCGTGGCCGGCGCCAGGCTGGCCGACAGCACGCCATCGACATGCCAGTTCTCGGTCAGGGGGAACGCCTTGAACTCGCCATCGCGACCACGCACGGCCACCACCGAGATCTCGCGGTCGAAAGTGACGAAACCTTCGACAATCAGGCCGACCGTGCCGGCCTGCGGGCCGAGCGCATCCCACGCCGCATCGGCGTCGGCCAGCGATTTGATCCGGAACTGGCCCTTGCCGTCATAGCCGAAGCGGCGGGTCTTCATGATGCACGGCACGCCGACCTTGGCCAGCGCAGCATCAAGCGCTTCGCGTGTGGCGACCGCCTCGAACGCTGGCACCGGGATGCCCAGCTCGCGGAACAGCGACTTCTCGCTCATGCGGTCCTGGGCGACGGCCAGTGCGCGCGCGCCGGGAAACACCGGCACGCGCTCGGCCAGCCACTGCGCGCTGCTGGCCGGTACGTTCTCGAAGTCGAACGTCACCACGTCCACCTTGCTCGCGAATTCGGCCAGCGCATCCTCGTCGTCGAAGCCACCGACCTGCAGCGGTGCGCATTGCCCGGCACAGGATTCAGCCGACGGGTCCAGTACCAGGAAACGCAGCCCCAGCGGCACGCCCGCCAGCGCCAGCATGCGGGCCAGCTGGCCGCCACCCAGAATACCGACTGTGTTCATGCATGGACCTCTTTCAGAACCGCGCCATGTCCGACATCGCAACGCCGCATGGCACCGTCGCCCCCTCTCCCGCGTGCGGGAGAGGGATGGGGTGAGGGAGACAAGCCTGCGTCCGACGCAGGCTTGTCAATGCCGACCCTGGTCATAGACGCGGGTCGTCCTTGTCCATCACGTCCTGGGTCTGTTTGGCGCGGAAGGCATCCAGCGCTGAGGCGATGGCGGCATCTTCCGGCCCCAGCATCGCCGCGGCGAACAGCGCCGCATTGGCGGCGCCGGCATTGCCGATGGCGAAGGTCGCCACCGGAATCCCGGCCGGCATCTGCACGATCGAGTGCAG
>JBIIHJ010000252.1:0-5992 GCA_044235875.1 Pseudoxanthomonas sp. | reverse complement strand
CCCCAGTGCCAGGATTCGCACCGCCAGCAACCCGGCGTTCTGTGCCCCGGCCCGCCCAATCGACAGGGTCCCCACGGGAACTCCCCCGGGCATCTGCACGATCGACAGCAGCGAATCCATGCCGTTGAGCGCCTTGGACTGCACCGGCACGCCCAGCACCGGCACGGCGGTCTTGGCGGCGATCATGCCCGGCAGATGGGCCGCGCCGCCGGCACCGGCGATGATCGCGCGCAGGCCACGGCCCAGCGCTTGTTCGGCGTAGGAAAACAGCACGTCCGGCGTCCGGTGCGCCGAGACGACCTTGACTTCATAGGCGACGCCCAGGGCGTCGAGTTTCTGCGCGGCGTGCTGCATGGTCTCCCAATCCGAACGGGAGCCCATCACGATGCCGACGCGCGGCGCTTGGGGGTTGGCGGTCATTGGCCGTCCACTGCCACAAAACGATATTCTAGCGGCCTTGATCGCCAACGGACCTTTCATGGACCGCAAACTGCTCGACCTCCTGTGCTGCCCCGTCTCGCGCCAGCCGCTGGGACCACTGGAAGCCCGCGGCCTGGAGTCGCTCAACCGCGCCATCACTGCAGGCGCCCTCAAGCGCGTCGACGACACTGCCCAGGCCGAGTCCCTCAAGGAAGCCCTGGTCACCCGCGACCGCAAGACTGTGTACCGCGTGGAGGACGGCATCCCGGTGCTGCTGCCCGAAGAAGGCATCGCCACCGTGCAGGTCGCCGACTTCCCAGCGTGAGCGAGCTCCTGCCGCTGAACGCGCCATCGGACGCCCTGGTACAGGACGATGTGCGCCTCGCCCTGGCCGAGGACATCGGCAGCGGCGATGTGAGTGCCGCCCTGCTGCCGGACGTGGCCGACACGGCCTACCTGCTGTGCAAGCAGGACGCGGTGGTCTGCGGGCGGCCGTGGTTCGACGCCTGCCATCGGGCTCTCGATCCTGAAGTGGCCATCGACTGGCACGTCGAAGAGGGCCATCGCGTCAGCGCTGGCACCGTGCTGGCCACGCTGTCCGGCCGCGCGCGCAGCCTGGTCAGCGCCGAGCGGACGTCGCTCAATTTCATGCAGACCCTCAGCGGCACCGCCACGATCACCGCCGCCTACGTCGACGCCGTGCGTGGCACGGGCACGCGCATCCTGGATACGCGCAAGACCCTCCCCGGCTTGCGCCTGGCGCAGAAGTACGCCGTGCGTTGCGGCGGCGGCGACAACCACCGCATCGGCCTGTTCGACATGGTCATGCTCAAGGAAAATCACGTCCGCGCCGCCGGCGGCATCACCGCCGCCATGCAGGCTGCGCGTGCGCTGCATCCCGAACTGCCGCTGGTGGTGGAAGTGGAAACCCTGGGTGAGCTGCGCGATGCGCTGGCGATCGGCTGCACCCGCATCCTGATCGACGACTTCGACGCCGACGCGCGCCGCGAGGCCGTGCGCATTGCCGCAGGCCGCGTACCACTGGAAGTCTCCGGCATGGTCGACCTGTCCACCGTGCGCGCGGTGGCCGAAGACGGCGTTGACTGCATCTCTATCGGCGCGCTGACCAAGCATGTGCATGCGGTGGACCTGTCATTGAAGCTGGGCCCGCCGCCGCGCTGATTTCACGAAGCCTGGCCGCGCGGGCTGCCAGGGTGCGTGTTGCCCCACGTCCTGACAGGAACACGCTTCCGATGCCCAACCGCTGGCTGTGCGCCCTGCTTGTGCTGGGGTCGGGCCTGGCCTTCAAGGCGCAGGCGATCGAGGTCTGTGACGCACCGCCACGCTTCGGCTTGAGTCCGGCCGCCATTGCCATCACCCGCACCGCGTGCGAGGAACACCGGCAATGGATGCGGCCTTTCATCGATCGACAAGGGCGCCTGGCCAGCCTGCGCGTGACCGAGGCCGAAAGCGGCTATCTGGCCGACCACGGCATCGTCGCCTGGCAGCGCGTGGCGATGTACTGGCGCGACAGCGGCACCCTGGCGCAGATCGGCGGCGAGCCCGGCGCCGGCAGCTGCCTGGTCCCGCCCGGCAGCCGCTACAACGACAACGACTGCCGCGCCTTCATCGTCGATACTCCATGGTCGGCGGCGTTCGTCTCGTGGGTGATGACCCGCGCGGGCATTGCCGATTTCCGGCGCTCGCCACGCCACATCGACTACATCCGTGCCGCCTGGCGTGACGGCGGCAACGGTGATCCGTATCGCTATGCCGATCCGGCAACGGAGAAGCCCGCACCCGGCGACCTGCTCTGCTACATCCGCAACCGCGACCAGGTGCTGGGCTATGCCGGCCTGGCCGCGACGCTAGGCGGACAAGGCAATGTGCCAAGCGAATCGCACTGCGACATCGTGGTGGCGGCCAATGTCGGCGGCGACCGCACCCTGTACCTGATCGGCGGCAACGTGCTCAACGCGGTGACCATGCGTCAGCTGGCACTGGACCGCAGCGGCCACGTCGTCCTGCCGGTGCCGCAGACCACGCCGGAAGACGGCAGCAGCGAAGGCAGCGGTCCGGGTCGCGAGTGCACGCCTGCGCAGGAAGACCAGTGCAATTTCAATCGCCAGGACTGGGCGGTCCTGCTCAAGCTGCAGGCACAGGACGTGCTGCCGCCGGCACAGGGCGCGCCCATCCGCGCTCCGGACGGTGCACCGTTGCCGGGCCAGCCGCCCGCGCCTCTGCCTGCCGAGGCGCTGCCAACCGCTCCGGCAACACGCACGCCTGCGACGCTGCCAACCGCACCGGTGCCAGCAACGCCTGCCGAACCCTTGAAATCACCGCGTTGATCCACGCCTGCCCGCGCCGCGCACGAAACGCTACAGTCGCGCCATGACTCCGATCCTGATCCTGATCGTCGGCGCCGCCATCTTCTTCTGGTGGAATGCCGCCCGCGCCGCCGCCGAGCGCGCCATCCAGGTTGGCCGCAACGCCTGCGCGGCCGCCGACGTGATCTGGTTGGACCAGAGTGTGCAGGCCACCGGCGTGCGCCTGCGCCGCAACGAAGACGGCCGCATGGGCCTGGAGCGCAGCTTCCGCTTCGATTATTCCTACGACGGCATCGAGCGCCACACCGGCAAGCTGGTCATGCACGGCGAACGGCTGGTGTCGTTTGTCGGCCCGACCCGCGCCGACAACACCGCCGAGTTCCGCACGATCAACTAGGCCCCCAGCAAGCGAGCCCCTTCGCAAAGCACATGGGCACCGCTGCTCGCTCCCGCCCCGGGGCCACCCTTGAGAAAGCACACCAGCGCGGCAAGGCCGTCGCTGCCCCGATGATCAGGTCATGCAGCCACGCATGCTGCACATGCTTGAACAACAGCCCGACACCCACCAGCGGCGGCATACAGCGCCGACGTTAACCACCCTGCCAGCGCAGCGACAAGCCTCAACCCATCCGCTTGGCAGGAAACCAGTATTCCGGGCAGGGTCGGGCATCGCAGCACTCCGTCGCTGTCGCTGGAGGGTTTGGCTTACTTAACCACGCGCAGATGCGGACGTTTGGACGGGGGTGGCGCCGGCTCGTCGGGCATCGGTGCATCGGGTGATGGCGGTTCGTCATCGTCGTTGTGCGGGCCGGTGCCGGCACCAATGTCTTCCGGCAGCGCCATGCCCTGCCCGGTCTCGCGCGCGTAGATCGCCAGCACGGCCGAGATCGGCACGTTGACCGGATAGCTCACTCCGCCGAAGCGGGCACTGAAACTGACGGTCAGGTTGTCGATCACCAGATGGGCGACCGCGCGGGTAGCGATGTTCAGCACAACCCGGCCTTCCTTGACTGCACTGGCGGGCACCTGGACACCGGCCTGGGTGGCATCCACCAGCAGGTGCGGGGTCATGTCGTTATCGGCGATCCACTCCGCCAGCGCCCGCAGCAGGTACGGGCGATGGCTGGTCATCTGTGTTGCGTCTTCACTCATGGCGCCAGTCTAACCGCCCGGCGGGTGTGCCGGCCGTGCTTTTACCCAACAGACGCTGTGCGCCGGCTCAGGCCGGCAGCGGACGCAGCTTTTTTTCCTGGTCAGTCAGGCTACGGACGAAACCGGGATTGCGGAAGATCCGGTTACCATAGTCCTCAATGACCTTGCCGTCCTTGGGCAGGCCGACGTCCAGCGAGTTCAGGCGCCAGATGATCGGGGCCATGGCGCAGTCGGCCAGGCTCATTTCCGGGTTCAGGAAGAACTTGCTGGCCTTGAACAGGGGCACCGAGGCGGTAAGCAGTTCCTTGAGGCGCTTGCGGCCGGCGTCGGCCTGGGCCTTGTTGCCCAGCTGGATCGCCTGGACCTGCGGCACCCAGTCCACTTCGATCCGCAGCATCGCCAGGCGCAGGCGCGCGCGGGAAAGTGGATCGACCGGCATCAGCGGCGGATGCGGATAGCGCTCGTCCAGGTACTCGCTGACCACCGAGGCGGCATACAGCGTCAAGTCCCGCTCCACCAGGGTGGGCACCGAATGGTAGGGATTGAGGTCGATCAGATCTTCCGGCGGATTCTGTGGGTCCACAGGCACCAGGTCATAGCTGACGCCTTTGGCGGCGAGCACCAGCCGCACGCGGTGGCACAGCACATCGTCAACGGAAGAAAACAGCGTCAGGGTGTTTCGCATGCGGGCACTCGTCACCTTATCGGACTGATCCAGCAGCCGGGCTCCGCCGGCTGCGCCAACTCGCACAGGCCTCTTGCCTGGTCTCCGGTCCAGTCACTGAACACGGCGACGAGGATGAACATAGCAGTTGGCCGCCGATTTGCGCACCCCTGCTGGAGGTCACGTCCTTCAGTGGACGTCCTTCCAGAATTCCTTCTTCAACAGGAACGCCAGGAAGGTGAGGAACGCCAGGAACAGCACCACCCACACGCCCATGCTCTGGCGCTTGAGGGCGGCAGGTTCGCCTGCGTATTCGAGGAAATTGGTGATGTCACGGACCGAGCGGTCGAATTCGACAGGACTCTCGGTGCCGGGCGTGACCAGCTTGAGCGCCTCAACCGGCTTCTCCTTGGTCGCCGGATCCGGCGCGCCGTATTCGGCGTGCTGCAGGCCCTGCAATTCCCACAGCGGATTGGGCATGGACGCGTTAGGGAACAGCTTGTTGTTCCAGCCCAACGGCCGCGCCTCGTCCAGGTAGAAGGACTTGAGGTAGGTGTAGACCCAGTCAGGGCCGCGCACGCGCGCGATCAGGCTCAGGTCCGGCGGCATCTTGCCGAACCACTTGGCGGCCGGGTCATGCGGCATCGCCACCTGGACCTGTTCGCCGACGGCCGCGCCGGTGAAGTTGAGGTTGGCCATGACGTCGTCCTCGCTCAGGCCCAGATCGCTGGCCATGCGCGAATAACGCAGGTACTTGAGCGAATGGCAGCCCGAGCAGTACCCCATGAACAGCTTGGCGCCACGCTGCAGCGAAGCCTTGTCCGACAGGTCGTTGCCGGCCTGGAGGGTGGCGCCGCCTTCGGCCGCATATGCCGACACGCTCAGCATCAGGCCTGCAGCAAAGGCCGCCAGTCGCGGGATCAGGCGCTTAGTCATGCGTGCTCACCCGCTCAGGCACCGGCTTGGTGCGTTCCAGTCCGAAGAACGTATAGACCCACAGGAAGATGAAGAACCCGAAGTAGAACAGCGTCAGCACGCGGCCGATGTAGGTTTCCATCTGGTCGGTGCCTGGGCCCGAACCGATCTTGCCCAGGTAGATGAAGCTGAAAGCGAAGATGCCCAGCGCGATCTTGTAGGCCAGCCCGCGGAACTTGATCGAGCGCACCTTGCCGCGGTCCAGCCAGGGCACGGTGAACAGCACGGCGATCGCCGAGAACATCACCAGCACGCCGCCGAGCTTGTTGGGCACCACGCGCAACATCGCGTAGTACGGCGTGTAGTACCAGACCGGCTTGATGTGCTCGGGCGTCACCAAACGGTTGGCCTCGGTGAAGTTGTCATGCTCCAGGAACAGGCCGCCAAAGGCCGGTGCGAAGAAGATGATGAAGGCGCCGATCATCAGCAGGAACCCAACGCCCACCAGGTCCTT
>JBIIHJ010000044.1:0-17234 GCA_044235875.1 Pseudoxanthomonas sp. | reverse complement strand
TCGCTGCGCTGGCCGTGCATGGCCGCACCCGCGACCAGCAGTACACCGGCGTGGCCGAGTACGAGACCATCGCCGCGATCAAGGCGGCGCTGTCGATCCCGGTGTTCGCCAATGGCGATGTGGATTCACCCCGCAAGGCCGCGCAGGTGCTGCGCGCGACCGGCGCCGATGCAGTGCTGATTGGCCGCGCCGCGCAGGGCCGGCCGTGGATCTTCCGCGAGATCGCGCATTTCCTGGCCACCGGGGAGGAACTGCCGCCACCGTCGATCAGCGAAGTGCGCGACATCCTGCTCGGCCACCTGCGGGCCCTGCACGACTTCTACGGCGAACTGCAGGGCGTGCGCATCGCCCGCAAGCACCTGGGCTGGTATGTGAAGAACCGCCCGGAACAATCCCCTGAAGAGATGACCGCCTTTCGCACGGTGGTCAACCGTGCCGCGACGGCGGACGAGCAGCTGCGTTTGACCGCCGATTACTTCGACGCACTCGACGCCGGAGTGCCCTCGGGACTGGCTGCCGCAGCCTGAGCTGGCATCCCAGCAGATGTAGTCGTGGACTGGATGCGAGGCTCGCTTTTCGCCATACGGACAGACCGTGCACCTTCCGGCCTGACCACTGCTCGCAATCGTGGCGCAGTGCATGGCAGCTTTGCGGCGCTTTTGGCGTAACAGGGAAGCGGCAGGCCCGTGCGGAGCGGTTCACTGCACCAACCTCGCAATCCCATCCAAGGAGCTTCCATGTTCAGGTCACTGGCCGCAGCACTGATCGTGCTGTCTTTCTGTAGCAGCGTGCAGGCGCAGGAACTCGATGCGCAGGCAAGGAAGCAACTTGCCATCGCCGGTGCAGCGGTGGGCAGCGCGATCCATGGGCGCGATATCGCAACGCTGGAAAAACTGTGGTCGCCAAAGCTGCTGGTCAACAGTCCCGACAACCGCGTCCTGACCCGCGCCGAGGTCTTCGACGCGATCAAGCGCGGGCAGCTGGATTACGAAGGCACCTACCAGTCCACGCTGGAGCGGGTGGAGTTCTACGGCAACGTGGCCGTCACGATGGCCGATGAAACCGTGGTTCCGGACTTCGGGCCGGAGAAAGGCAGGACGATCCACCGCCGCAGCAGCAACATCTGGCAGTACGCGGACGGCGCGTGGACCATGATCGCCCGCCAGGCCACGATCTACGATCCAGGCGCGAGGCATTACTGATGGCGTGGATACCAAGACTTGCACGAGTCGCTTGACGGGCGGCGTCGCGCGTCGTCGCCTACTTCGACGCACTCGACGCCGGTGTGCCATCGGGATTCGCTGCCGCGGCCTGGGCCTGCGGCGCGACGATCGCATCGCGCAACGGCACGTCGCTGTGATGCCAGGTGCGATGCCAGACCGCCCCCAGCAGTTTCGCAAATCCTGATGCGCCGGAAATCGGCAGCGGCACCTTGCGCTGCTCCGGTGCCACCGCCTGCCAGTCACCTGCGTGCTGCTCGGCCACGGCGAAATTGAAGGTGTAGGTGGGGTCCAGGCCCATGCGCAGGTCCGACAGCACCAGGCGCCCATCCTGCACCTGCGCGCGCATGAAGCCATGGTTGAACCAGTCCAGCCGGGTCACCGCCGGCAGCCCGATCGCCTTGGCCTGTTCCAGCGCCTGCACATTGGATGGATGCCCGCGGAACACCATCGGGCCCTCGTCGAATACCGAGCGCTCGGCATCGACGTAGCCGCTGGGTGTCATCGCCACCACCCGCCACAGCAAGGTGGTGAACGGCATCGGCGTGGAGAAGCGCGGTGCATGCGCCAGGCCGATCGCGGCCAGGGCGCGATCGGCTTCGCGGTCAACCTTCCATTTCGACGCGCCGGCCACGCCGATCACCAGGGCAGCCAGCGCCACGCCGGCGATCGCGCCGCGCCGGCCCAGCGGCTTTTTGGGACTGCACCAGGCGATCACGCAGCCCAGCAGCAGCCACAGGGTGAAAGCCGGTTCGATGATGAAGAACAGCGACCACATCGCCGGCGGCGTCTCCATCGGCCACAGCAACGAGGTGCCGTAGACCGTGCAGGCGTCCATCAGTGGATGGCTGAGCAGGCACGCCTGGATCAGCCAGAACCAGCGCGCCGGCGCCGAGTTCACCCGCTTGCCACGCACCCGACACACCCACCACACCAGCCAGCCGATCAGCGGCAGCAGGAAGATGGAATGCAGGAAGCTGCGATGCCAGGTCATCAGTAGCACCGGATCATCGGTGAACAACGGCAGCAGCAGCACGTCCAGATCCGGCACGGTGTTGAGCGCTGCGCCGGCCAGGATGGCGGCACGGCGTTGGCCGGCGGGGGCGAGCGCGGCGCCGATGGCGCCGCCGAGAACCAGGTGCGTAAAGGAATCCATGGGCTCGATGCTAGCAGCGGCCCGACATGGACGGACGCGCTGGCCCGCCCCATTTCCTTTCATTGCAGCCACGAGCGAATTGCGCCCCCGCTCGCCCATCGCGATGCTGGCGAAGTCTGTAGGCTGGCGGGCGACGCACCGGACGCGGGGACACCGATGACGCAACCGTTCAACGACGATCCAGTCCATGCCCTGCTCGAACGGCTGCTGGTACTGCCGCGCGCGCAGCGCAGTGCCGTGCTCGATGAAGCCTGCGGCGATGACCCCGCGCTGCGCCAGCGGATCGAACATCTGCTGGCCCTGGCCGAGGACGGCGAGGGCTTCCTGGACCGCTCCCCCACCGGCGACCTGCCGCCTGCGGTCGGCACCGGCAGCGATGATGTTGTCGGCCGCACCATCGGTGCCTATCGCCTGCTGCGTTGCCTGGGGACCGGCGGCATGGCCGAGGTCTGGCTGGCCGAGCGCGTCGAAGGCGGCTTCCGCCAGCAGGTGGCGATCAAGCTGATTGCGCACGGCCCGGGCAGGATCGGCGAGCGTTTTGCCAGCGAGCGCGAGATCCTGGCCTCGCTGGCGCATCCGGGCATCGCCCGCCTGTACGACGGCGGCGTCGAACCCGGCGGCCTGGCCTACATGGTGATGGAGTACATCGAAGGCGAGCACCTGGTCGCCTGGTGCCAGGCGCGCGCGCTGCCGCTGGACCAGCGACTGGCGTTGTTCCTGCAGGTCTGCGATGCGGTGGCCTACGCGCACACGCGGCTGGTCGTGCATCGCGACCTCAAGCCGGCCAACATCCTGGTCACGGCCGACGGCCAGGCCAAGCTGCTGGACTTCGGCATTGCCAAACTGCTCGACGAAACGCCCACCCGTTCCGACGCCGCCCAGGCCACCGGCACCGTGCAGCTCTCGCCCGCTTACGCCGCGCCCGAACAGCTTAGCGGCGAGCTGATCGGCACGCCCACCGATGTCTACGCGCTGGGTATCACCCTGTTCGAGCTGCTGGTCGGGCGCCTGCCATGGGCCGGCGAGACCACCTCGCTGGCCATGGCCATGCGTCGCCTGTTCAACGACCAGGTCCCGGCCCCCAGCCGCAGCGCCACGGCGGCATCGCCCGTTCCCAGTCGCGCATTGCGCGGCGACCTGGATGCCATCGTCGGCCGCGCGCTGCGCCGCGAACCGGAGCAGCGCTACCCCGATGCACGCGCACTGGCCGAAGACCTGCGCCGGCATCTCGAACACCGCCCGGTGCAGGCGCGCATCGGCGCGCGCGGCTATGTGGCCCATCGCACGCTGCGCCGGCACTGGCGCGGGCTGGCCTTGGTGGGCGTGGCTTTCCTGGCGCTGGGCATCGGACTGGTGACGCTGGCCTGGCAGGAGCGCCGCACTCAGCGCGAGGCGCAGCGCGCCGCGGCGATGCAGGACTTCATGGTGGACCTGTTCCGCACCAACAGCAGCCGTCAGGCAGATCCGGTCCGCGCGCGTCAGACCACCGCGCGCGAGCTGCTGGACATCGGCGCGGCGCGCATCCAGACCGAGCTGGACCAGGCGCCCGAGAACAAGCTGGCGCTGCTGCGTCTGTTCGGCAATCTCTACGACGAGTTCGCGCTGAGCACCGAGGAGTTGCCGATCCGCCAACAGGCCGTCTCCCTGAGCCGTCAGCTGCATGGTCCGAACTCGAGCGAACTGGCCAACGACCTGATCGCCCAGGCTCGGGTCACCTTGACCGATCACGATCAGGCCGAAGCCCTGCTCGCCCAGGCACGCACCATCCTCGACCGCCAGGGCGACCAGCACTCGCTCCTGCGCGGCAGGCTGCTGGTGGCTTCGGCCACCAACAACTACACCAGCGATCCCAACCGCGCCCTGGCCGACGCCACCGAAGCGGCGACGGTGCTGTCGGCATACCCACCATCTTCCGAGCTGGCTCGCGCGCTGCAGCTGCAAGGTGTGGCTACCGCCTATCGCGGCAAGACCGCCGAAGCCATCGCGCCGCTACGGCGCGCGGTGCAGGTCTCGATCCAGGCCGATGGCGATCCCAACCCTTCCCTGGCCGGCTACTACATCCAGTTGGGCGAGACCGAAAGCTACGCGTACGAACACGCCGCCGCTGCGGCCGACCTGCGCCGCGGTATCCAGCGGGCGCAGGCCTCGGCCGCCGAGAACGACTTCGCGCTGGTGCGTGCACGCGCCACGCTGGCCGTGGCGCTGGTCAACGCCGACCGCGCCCGAGAAGGCCTGGCCGAAGCTGAGCATGCGCGGGCGGCCGCGCCGACTTCGAGCGACAGTCCGGAGGCGCAATTCCTCATTATCCAGACCCTGACCACCAGCAGCCGGGCCAAGGTGCGCGTCGGCGATCCGGCGGGGGCGCTGGCCGATGCGCAGCAGGCCGTGCGCCTGTCGCGCCAGGCCGATCCGGCGGGCACCATGCTGACCTCCGCCCTGCAGCGGCAGGCCGAGGCCCTGGTGGAACTGGGCCGCGTCGATGAAGCACGCCAGTTGCTGGACGAATGCGACCGGCTGATGGACGCGCATGGCGGCGGCCCCAACGACTTCAACATGCTGCTGCGCGTACGTGCGCTGCTGACGCAGGGCAAGTTGGCCCAGGCCCAGGCCGGCTACGCCCGTTTGAAGCCCGTCAGCGGCAATGGTCCCAAGGCGCAGACCCGCCGCCTGCAGCGCGCACTGGCCGAATCCGAGTTGGCCTTAGCCGGGGGTGAAGCCGCCAGTGCCGCCCGCCGCGCCCATGCCGCGACCGAAGCGGCGCGCGCCAGCGCGCTGGCGCCCTTCCTGCGCTCGATGATCGCCGAGAGTCAGCTGATCGAAGGCCGCGCCGCCATGGTCCTGGGAGATGCCGACGGTGCCGTGCGCCTGCTGGAGGCCTCGCTGGCCTTGCGCCGCGAACTGGACCTGCCGCAGAGCCCGCGCATCGCCCAGGCGCAGCAGGCGCTCGCGCAGGCAACGCGCGCACTGGAAGCAGCCGGCGGCAAGGGCACGCGCGTGGCGAAACGCACTTGAACCTGACCGGCGCACGCGACGTGGGGCAGAATCCGAACATGGCCTCCGCTCCTCCCCAGCCGGATGCGTCTCTGGTCGATGACCTGGCGCGCATGTTCTATGCCGACCTCAAGCGCCTGGCCCGTCGCGAACGCGGCCGAGCCTATCCGCGCGCGGCCACGCTGGAGACCACCGCGCTGGTGCACGAGGCATATCTCAAGCTGAGCCGTAACGGCGTCTTCCAGGGACAGGCCCATTTCCTCAACACCGCGGCCCTGGCGATGCGCCAGGTGCTGGTCAGCCACGCCCGCGCGCGGCTGCGCCACAAGCGCGACCCGGGCCGGGCGTTGCAGGATATCGACAAGGTCGAAGTCCTGGTCGAGAGCGACGAACGTATCGTTGCCCTGGACGAGGCTCTGGCCGAGCTGGAGCGCCAGCAGCCGCGCCTGGCGCGCATCGTCGATTGCCGGTACTTCGCCGGCTATTCCGATACCGAAACCGCCTTGGCCCTGGGCGTGTCCGAACGCACCGTACAGCGCGACTGGGCGATCGCTAAGGCGTTGCTGTACGAGGCCCTGGGGACCTGAGTCCAAGTTCCTCCGCGCGCTGGTCAACGCACCGGGAGATCTGCTCCTTGGCTTGCGTGTGGGGACGTGACCGCCTTGCCGAGATCAGTACCGGTCAGCGCGCGCACTCAGCCAGACAGCCTGGACCCCGCGGCCGATGGATCATGACGTCTCCGACCTGAAGCCCTCAAGCCTCAAGCACAGAGCAAAGGCCCGGCGCGTGGTGGCCGCCACGAGCGGAGCAGGCGAACGGATGACGCCATTGGAGTCGGCCACTGTTCGACTCGACGCATTTTCACGAGGTGTCTCAGGCGGCGATTGGACGGGCACTGCCTTCGGCAAGCGCACAGGCAGCCGATTCGGGCCCCAAGGCGAATGTATCGACCTTGTTTCGATCGAAGCCCTCCCACCTGACGCGCCAGGCAGCGGTCCGGCGGGCGCTGACCGCGGCCAGCGAGTCGGGAGCAGAGCGCCTTAAGGCAGGGCAACATGCCCTGATCGCAGGAAAAACGGCCACCACCTGCCGCACTGCCGCCCCTCTGAACACCCAGCACAGCGCCCGCGCTGCGATGCCTCGATCGTGGCGACAAACAATAAATGTTCCGCGCCATGGCGGCGCGCGCCTCCATGCGGCGTAACAGAAGCTGCGAGCCCGTGCGAGGCGGGCCCGCGCCGCCGTCCTGGCAGGGGCGGCGGCTTCCTCGTCCCCTTGGAGCACCTATGAAACCGAACCGGCGCAAGGCCGTGCCGCGCTATGCCGCACTCAGCGTTTCCATCCTGGCCGTGCTGGCCAGCCAGCAGGCCCCGGCGGCCTGCGTCCTGCGCACTGACCTGATGCCGCAGACATGGATCTGCGATGGCCCCGCCAGCACCAACACCGGCCCACAGAGCATCGCCTTCAGCCCCACCGCCGATACCGCCAGCACCGCGGCGGGCTTCGGTATCGATGTCGGCAGCACGGCCACCGCCCTGACCCTCACCGGCGCCGGCAGCTTCACCGATGCCCAGCAGTCGGCCATCGCTGGAGGCAGCGGCATCCTGTGGAACGTGAGCGGCGGCAGCACACCGCTCTCGCTGGTCAGCGACGGCACCATCACCGCACGCAATGGTGACGGTGTGTACATCGCCAACACCGCTGGCGCGGTGACGGTGCAGGCCACCGGCAGTATCAATGCCAGCGGCAACGGCCTGCGCGCCACGGCAGGTGGCGACCTGTCGCTGATCGTGGGCAACGTCAGCTATGGCAATGGTTATGGCGTCCAGTCCACCCTGACCGGCGGCAGCGGCAAGACCTCGGTGCTGATCCAGGGCCAGGTGGCCAACAGCAGCACTGCGGTCCTGCCCGCATTCGGGCTCTACGCCAGCAATCGGGGCGCGGGCGGCAGCGACATCCAGGTGGCGGCCGGTGCCTTGCTGCAGAACGCCTTGGGCTCGGGCATGGTCGTGGACAACCTCGATGGCCCGGTGAGCGTGACGATTGCGGGCAACGTGACCACCGGCGGCTCCAACGGCGCGCGCATCAACCAATGGACCATGTCCACGCCAGGCACCAGCGACCGCAGCATGAACGTGCGCGTCGATGGCAACGTCATCGACAGCAATACCGCCGGCGGCAACGGCCTGACCTTGAACGGCCTTGGCGGCAACGGGAGCAGCGTCGATGGCACCGGTGTGGATGCGGCCATCCGCCTCACCGTCAACGGCACCATCCAGGGCTACACCGGCCTGACCATCAGCGGCGGCGATCGGGTCATCCTCGATATCGCCCCGGGCGCCACCATCGCCGCCGCCGACGCCGCCGCCAACGGTGGCAGCATTCCTCGTGGCGCCATCAACAACGTCATGGGGATTTGGGACCAGGGCAGCGGGCTGACCGGCTCGGCCAACGGCAACGTGTTGACCCTCAACAACGCCGGCACCGTGGTGGGCGGTCTGGACATCAACCGGTCGCTGGTACTCAACAATACCGGCACCATTACCTCGGTCTATACGGCCATGGTGCTGCACCCTGGCGCCACCCTCAACCTGCAAGGCGGGTTGGTGGGTGGCGATACCGTACCGGGCTTCTTCGGTCCCACCGCGGCCGCGCCCACCACGGTGCTGTGGACCGGCGGCGCGGTGCGCGGCGGCATCGACATCGGCGTGGGCAGCATGACCCTGCGTGGGCTCAGTGAGGCGGATATGGCCGGACTGACCTTCCTCAACGCCATCGGCGGCACCCTCAACAGCACCTTGAACCTGGAGGGGGTGACCTGGCGTGGGCGATTCGGTTACCACGACGCCACCGCGCCGGGAATCGCGCTTGCCGGGTGGAACACGATCAACCTGCGCAATGGCAGCGTCGGCACGATGACCGGCGCGCTCAGCATGCGCGGGGACGGCAACGGAAGCGATGCCAGCCTCAACATCGATGCGAGCTCCCGATTCATCGCCGGGGCGGGGCTGCAGATCGAGCGCGAACTCGACGCACGTCGGTTGCTGATCAACAACGCCGGCGTGTTCGACCTGAGCCAGTCGGGCATGCCGGGCAACACCGTCAGCCTGGGCCCGACCTACGGCGCCAGCGACTACATACAGACCGCCACCGGGACCTTGGTGGTCGGCGTGACGCCCGATGCCATCGACCAGCTCAACGTCGCCGGCAATCCTGGCTTCGCTGGCACGGCCACGCTGGCGGGAACCGTGGCTTTCGCCTGGGCGCCCGGCACCTACAGTGCGGTCACCCGTAGCTTCCTTACTGCCGGCGGCGGCATCAGCGGTCAGTTCACCACCGTGACCAATGCAGCGGGCACCACGCCGCCGGTGGGCTTCCCGACCTCGGTCAGCTACGACGCCAACAACGCTTACCTGACGCTGGGCACACCTACTCCCACTCCCACTCCCACTCCCACTCCCACTCCCACTCCCACTCCCACTCCCACTCCCACTCCCACTCCCACTCCCACTCCTACTCCGACCCCCACTCCGACCCCGACCCCCACTCCAACTCCAACTCCCACTCCAACGCCAACTCCAACTCCAACTCCAACTCCAACTCCGACTCCGACTCCGACACCTACACCTACACCTACACCCACCCCGACGCCGGTCCCAACCGCGCCTGTGCTGGTCGCGCCCAACGATGGTGAGTTCTTCAGCCGCCAGGCCACCGCGCTGGCCCTGTCCAGCCAGGCCGATGCGATGGGCCTGCTGGGCCGCATGCGCGCCGAAGGCGATGGCAACAGCCTGTTCAACCACGACGCCGCAGTCGACCCGGCCGCACGCAGCTGGATGCAACTGCGCTACCAGGACCTGGATGTCGAAAGTGCCAGCGACCAGGTCGGTTTCGGCGCGCGCGCCAGCGCCACCCAGGTGGGCACCGACGTCACGCTCGGCCAGGGCACCCGGCTGGGCCTGGCCGTCGGCGTGGACAACGCCTGGATGCGCGACAGCGCCGGCAGCCATGGCCGCAGCGATGTCACCCGCGTGGCCCTGTACGGCTCGCAGCTGATCGGCCGCCTGGGCGTGTCGGCGATGCTGGGCCATGCCAACGCGCGCGAACGGGCCTGGCGCCAGACCGGGATCGGGCAGGCCTATTCCAGCCGCGGCACCGACGCGACCACCGCGGCGTTGCAGCTGGCGCTGCCGCTGCAGCTCGGCCAGGTACAGCTGACGCCGGTGGCCGGTGTGGTGGCAACGCGCCTGTCCGGCGGTGGCTTCGCCGAAACCGGCGATGTGCCCGACGCGTTCAGGATCAGCGGCAAGGCGGTGCGCGAGACCCTGGTCTCGCCGTACGCCGCGCTGGGACTGTCGCGCAACTTCGATCAGGCCAGCGGGATCCGCTGGACGCCGGAGCTGCAGCTGGGCTACCGCCGCGCGCAAGCCGGGCAAGGCCAGCGCTATGCCCTCCTCGCCGCCGAAGGGACCCTGTTCGACGGCAACCGCGACGCCATCTCGCGCGATGTCGGCGAAGTCGGTGCCGGCCTGACCGCGCATCGCGGGGCGTGGACGCTATCGCTGGTCTGGCGCGGGCAATGGGCCGACGGCTGGAGCGACCAGCAGGGCACGCTGAGCCTGCGCACGACGTTCTGACCGCCGGCTGCCCATGGAGCTCACTTGCTACGTCTATCCCGGCTGGCGTCCGCGCATCCGCGCGGCGTCGCCGCGGCGCGCCTGGATGGACGCCAGCCCGGAGTCGTTCGCTTACCGCTGCCTGCCGCTGAACATCGCCAACGCACACGGCTGGGAGGTGCTCAGCCCGTGCGGCTTCGAGGCGATCTGGAATGGCGGGCCCGGCGTCGAGGACGTGGCGCTCCGGGTCGATCCCGGGACGCCGGCGCACGAGGCGCCGTTGTCGCTATTCGGCCAGGGCACCCTCACCTTCCACATGCCCGGCCTGTTCCGCACGCCGCCGGGCTACAACCTGTGGGTCTCCGGTCCACCGAACGTGGCCAAGGACGGCGTCGCTCCGCTCGGCGGCGTCATCGAAACCGACTGGGCGCCGTATACCTTCACCATGAACTGGCGTTTCACCCGGCCGCAGCAGCGTGTGCGCTTCGAGGCCGACGAGCCGTTCTGCTTTCTGTTTCCGCTGCCGCGCAATCTGCTGGACGAGGTGGTCCCGCGCATCGCGCCGATCGACGAACACCCCGAACTCAAGCGGCAGTTCGAACAATGGAGCCGCTCGCGCGATCGTTTCCAGGCCCACGTCGCCGCGCACCCGCCCGCCACGCCCGGGGCCAAGTGGCAGAAGCTGTACTACCGTGGCCTGGACGCCGACGGCGCGCCCGGTGCTGCCGACCATCGCAGCAAGCTGCGCCTGCCCGAGTTCGACGGCAGCGCGGCGTACCTGTCGCCAAAGCCGGCTACCGCTGCGACCGATGCCTCCGGACCTACGTGTCCGGTCGCGCATGCCCATGCGCCCACGCGCGCGCCGCCGACCTTCCCTGCAGACGAGCTGCTGGACGGACTGGAACAGCTGCGGGCGCTGTCGCCGCGCTGGCACACCGTGCCGAGCCGGCGCGGCCTGTCTGCGGACGACTTCCTGGACCAGCACTACGCGGCGAACTGGCCGGTGCTGCTGCCCGCGGCGCTGGCCGGCTGGCCGGCGCTCGAACGATGGACGCCCGAATACCTCATCGCCGCTGCCGGCGCGCAGCGCATCGATGCGCCACCGGGCATCGCCCATGCGCCGACGTCGCTGGCCGAGTTCATCGCGCGGGCCGGGCAACCCCAGGCCGACGCTGCGCCACTGCGTCTTGCAGCCAACCTGGCGTCGCTGCCGGCGCTGACCGCGGATCTACGCGACATTCCACATCTGCTGACTGGTCGCGCCCACGGGCGTCTGTGGCTCGAAGCCACACCCAGCGTTGCGCAGCAGGAAAGCGCCAACCGTCTGCTGTTGCAGATCACCGGGCGTCGCCGGGTCGTGCTGGTCGCACCCGGCCATACCCGCACACTGCATGCCGCCTCGCGCGAAGGTCCACTCGGCGATCTGGCGGCGCCGGATCTGCTGGCGCGTGCGCCGCAGCTGCGCGGCCTGCGGGTGCAGGTGCTGCAGCTGGCGCCGGGTGATGCGCTGTTCGTGCCCTATGGCTGGTGGCGACAGACCACCAGCCGTGCCTTCAGCGTGTCGGTGGAGCGCAGCGATTTCCAGTGGCCCGGACCCCATTGAAGCGAGGAATGCCATGACAACCAGCAGCGCTTCGGTGGACATCTGGCTGCCGGCCCTGATCGTCGGGCTGTTGATCGCAGCCCTATTTTCTGGTGGCCTGTTGTGGCTGTTGCTGCGCCTGACCCGTGGACTGAGCGAGGCCGGCACCGGCTTCTTCGCCGCCCTGGCGCGACACGACGAGGCCGCCGCGCATGCGCTGCTGTCCGATGCATTCCTCGCGGCGACAGACCCTGCCGCGCTGCGCGACTGGCTCGCGCGCAACGGGCTGACCGATGTTGGTGGGGCGACGTGGTTCGGGCGCAAGCGCATGACCGGGCGCGGCCTGCTGCACGGCCAGGTGCATGAAAGGCACGGGCGCACCGTGTCGATGCGCGTCGGGCTGGTCAAACAGGATGGCCTGTGGAAGATCTTCTCGCTGCACGTTCCTGGCGGCCCCTTCGGCGCCTACCTCACACCCGGCTGGCGACGCAGCCCTGGCGTGTCGCCGTGATCCGCACGTCGGATCGTCTTCGCTGCTGATGCACGTGGCGGGCGGTCAGGCCCGCGAAAATGATGGAGCGTGCCGCCTATTCCATCCATGGATTGCGCACCGGCCGCCAGTGCTCGGGCAGCTTGCCGCCAGCGGTGGCCTGTTCCAGGGCCAACAGCTGGACCACGGTCGGATCGTCCGCCGGCATGGTCGAACGCGCCTGGGCCCAGGCCTTGCGCGCACCGGCCAGGTCGCCCAGCCGCGCCAGGGCGTTGCCCTCCTCCACCGCGCAGCCGACATGGAACGGCATCAGCTTGACGATCTCGCCGCAGCGCCTGGCGATCTGCAGCCAGTCGGGCTTGGGCTGCTCGTAGATTTCCTCGATGACGATCGGATAGAGGCTGGAGGCGCGCGCGCGCGGCTCGTCGATGTAGCCTTCCCACACGCCCAGCGTGCCGATACGATGAATCAGCTTCAGATGCGCCAGGGTCTTCTTGGGGTCGTAGTCGAATTCGGGTTCGGGAATGGTCACCGACATCGGCATCAGGAACCACCCGGCGTAGTGCCCGGCGACGTTGTTGTCGTCCACGTTCTCCACATAGCGCAGCAGCGGCACCTGCTCGGCGCGCGCCCATTCGGGCATGTACATGTAGCTGTTGTAGAGCAGCGCGTCAGCTGGCTTGTGCGCCTGGACGTAGGCCTTGATCTCGGGCAGGCGCTGGCCCAGGTCCACGCCTTCGTCGCTGAAGCCACGCCAGGCCTGGTCGCTACCGCCGGCCAGCTCGTTGAAGTATTCGTACAGGCGTGGCTCGCGCGCGGTCATCACCAGCGCCAGCGCGGCCGGGGCGAAGGCCAGCGGCTTCCACGCGCGTCCCCGCAGCGAGATCGAGGCGCGCCAGGCCAGCACGCCGGCCAGCGTCGCCAGTGGCAGGAATAACGGCAGCGCATGCCGTACGCCGGCATAGGTGCCGCGCGAGGACAGCAGCGACAGCCAGTAGCCCAGGCCCAGCGCACCCATCGTCACCAGCAGGTTGCGCTGCTGCGTGCTCAGCGGCGCGCGCCACAGCGCCAGCAGACCCAGCAAAGCGGCGGCCAGCAACGGCAGTGGGATCTTGGCGGCCAGTTCACCCGGCCAGAAGAACCACGGCGGCGCCCCTTTGAACTTGTGCCCGAACAGCCAATGGTTGCGTTGCCCGCGCCCCTCGACGCCGGCACGCAACGTGTCGGCCAGTCCCCACACGTAGGAACGCGGCAGCAGGTGGGCGCGATCGACGAAGGTCAGCACCGCACGTTGGCTGGGCGAAGCCAGGTCGTCGATCTTGTCAGCGAATGGCCGGTTGAACGGATCGGTGCCGTCGGGACTGGCATGGAACTGGAACCCGTACTGCGCCCACAGCAGCACGACCGACAGCACGACCGCCGATGCGATCGCCGCCAGGCGTTTCAACCGCGAAGGTCGAGTCGCCTGTATGTCCGTCGCGCGTAAAGGCCACAGCACCAACGCCAGCAGCGCAAGCCCGATCCCGACCAATCCGCCCAGCGCCGAATGCTTGGCACCCAGCGCCAGCCCGCAGGCCACCGCAAAGGTCAGCCACGCAGGCCAGCGCCAGCTCGATGCCAGCCATGCCGCCGTGGCCGCCACCAACCCGAGCGCCAGCGCGACCGGCAGGTCGGTCATCAACAGCGGCAGATGCGCGCCAATGGTGGGCTCGACCGCCAGCCAGGCCAGCATGCCGGCAGCCCACCATGTCCCGGCCAGGCGCCAGACGACCAGCGCCAGCGCACCGAGCAGCAGCAGGTTGAGCGCGAACATCGCGCGGCGGATGTTCGCCTGGGTCTGCTCCGGCGTGTTGTCCAGATACGCGGCGCTCTGCACGAAGCGGCGCTCGTCACGCTTCTCGCGCACCACTCGCAGCGGCGGCATCACGACCTCCGATGGCGCGAGCATCGCGGTCCAGGACTTGGCCAGGGGCGGATGCTCCGGATTGAGTCGGTAGTCGCCGAAGCGCTGGTAGGACAGGCCGGCCGCATAGTGGTATGGCTCGTCGATGGTCAGCCCATCGCGCGCCGTGCCGGCCATGGAACGGGCCAGTGCCACCGCCAACAGGGCGATGATCAGCAGCAGGGCGGGAAGGATTTTCGGGAGTAGGTTTCGGTCCATGACCGCCATACGTCCGCCGCGACGGCGGGCGGCCAGTTTTGCGGGCGCATCGGGCGCTGCCAGATGGCCTATCCTGATCGACGGATGCAGCGCTAGGCGATCTTTCCCGCCCGCCAATGGCGGACCTCACGCGGCCTTTGGCAAGGGCTCCGGCACCAGCCGCAGGCGCGCCGGCAACTCGCTCAGCACCTGGCCGGTATGCGACACCAGCTGCAGGCTGCCGTCGGCGGTTTCGCACAGCGCGGTGAGGCTTTCGACCCAGTCGCCGTCGTTGGCGTACACCAGCCCATCCTTGCGGATCAACGCGGCGCGATGGATGTGGCCGCAGACAATGCCGTCCAGCCCACGCGTGCGCACGTCATCCAGTCCCGCCTGCACGAAGCGGGCGATGTAGCGTTCGGCGGCCGTGCTCTTGCGCTTGAGGTATTCGGCCAGCGACCAGTAACGCAGCCCGAAGCGTCGGCGCAGGCGGTTGACCAGCTTGTTGCCGGTCAGGATGCGGTAGTACAGCCAGTCGCCGAACTGTTCCTGCAGGCCACCGAAGTGCGTCACTGCGTCGTAGTCGTCACCGTGCACGACCAGCAGGCGACGACCGTCGGCCGTGGTGTGGATCACCCGTCGGCGCACCTGCATGGCCGGCAGCATCAGCCCGCAGAAACGCCGCGCGGCACGATCGTGATTGCCCGGCACGTAGATCAGCTCGGTGCCGTTGCGCGCCAGCGCATGCAGCGCTTCGACCACACGCTGGTGCGCAGCATCCCAGCGCGCGCGGCGTTGGGACATCCACCACAGGTCGACGATGTCACCGACCAGATACAGCTGCCGGCACTGCACGCGCCCGAGAAAATCGGCGAACTCGGCCGCGTGGCAGTGCGTGGACCCAAGGTGCACATCGGATACGAAGATCGCGCGATTCATGCGGCCTGCTCCTGCATGGAAAATCCGAGGTATCGCTGGCGTTTACGCATGTGCATGCGCGCCAGGTCCAGTTCGATCAGGCCATCGACGCAGCCGGCGAAATCCGCGTCGACGCCAAAGGCCAAAAAGCGCGCGCCGCCGGGTTCGCACAGCTCGGTGTACTGGCGCAGCAGCATCGGCAGCTGTGCGCCCAGCGCATCCAGGTTGCCGCGCAGCACGGCAAAGGCGGTGTCCGCATCCATCGCCTCGAACTGTGGCGGCGCGGCGTTGAACCCGAACGGCTTGCGCGCGGTGGCCGCAGTGTCGTGCTGGCCATGGAACTGCTGGTAATAGGCGACGATCTGTTCGCGCGCCGCACAGGGCAGCGCCGCGCTGATCGACACCGCGCCGAACAGGTAACGCACCTGCGGGTGGCAGGCCAGGTACGCACCGATGCCCTGCCACAGCTGGTCGATGCTGCGGCTGTTCCAGTAGGCCGGGGCCACAAAGCTGCGGCCCAGCTCCATGCCCTGCGTAATGCGCGGCAGGGCGCTTTCAGACCAGTCGAACAACGACGCGGTGTACAACCCACGCAACCCGCGCTGAGCCAGCACCTGCGCGCCGCGAGCGACGCGATACGCACCGGCGACCGCGCCGACATCGTCGTCCCAGAGCACGATGTGGTCGTACCAGCGGTCGTAGTCGTCCAGGTCCAGCGCGCGACCGGTGCCTTCGCCCACCGCGCGGAAGGTCAGCTCGCGCAGGCGGCCGATCTCGCGCAGCAGCGGCGAGTCGGCACCCAGCGGACCGGCGACGATGGTGCGGCCTTCGCGGGTGTTGCCCAGCGCGGGCATCGCCGCGATGGCGTTGCGCAGTTCGGCGACCGGCACGGGCGCGACCAGCGGCGTGGGGACATCGGCGACGCCGTCCGAACGACGCCCGAGCGCATACAGCGCACGCCGCAACTCACGGATCGCGGCCTCGTCGTTGCCATCGGCCTCCAGCATCCGCGCATGGCCGACGTGCAGCTTCAACGGCTGCTGGCGGCGGGCGAACATCTCGCGCGGCAGCAACGCGGTGCCGACTGGCTTGAACACCGCCGAGGCCCCGTAGAACAGCGCCGAATTGCGCGCGTCCACCCGCACCGGCAGCACCGGCGCGCCGGTGGCGCGGGCAAAGCGCGCGAAGCCCGCACGCCAGCGCCCGTCGCGCACGCCCAGTGGATGCAGCCGCGACACTTCGCCAGCGGGAAACACGATCACGCATTCGCCCGCCGCCAGCGCCGTGCGCACCGCGCGCAGGCTGCCGGCGTCGGCCTGGCCGCCCAGCACGCGCACCGGCAGCAACAACGGCTTGAGGGGTGCGATATGGGCCAGCAGATGATTGGCGATGATCCGCACATCGCGCCGGACCTGGCCGATCAGGCCCAGCAACGCCATCGCATCGCGCGCGCCGGAAGGATGGTTGGCGATCACCAGCAGCGGACCGCTTGCCGGAATCCGCGCCAGCGCCTGCGGATCGCCCTGCACATCCAGCTGCAGGAATCCGTGCGAGGCGGCGACGAACTCCCAGGCGTCCAGTCCAACGTGGTCGCGGACGAAGGCCTGCGCCTGGTCGATACCCGACCAATGTCCCCAACCTCGCAGCAGCGGTCGGGTCAGCGCACCACGGCGACCGCCGAACCAGCGCGGATAACGTTCGATGAGGGTGTCTTCCAGAGGTCGCATGGCGGGCCCGACAAGGCAGCGGCTGTCTGGAACGCCAGACTGGACATGCGCGGCGACAGCCACGTGTCACTCCCGCGGCATGCCGATGACAGCGTTGCTGGCGCGTTTCGTCGTCCTGTCATCGGGATGACCCAAAGTGACGCCACGGCAACGGCCCGCGCGCCACCATGCGCCGAGCCGCACACGCGTGTATCATGCGCGGCCATCTTTTCATCCGCATTGAAGGATATAAGCCTGATGTCCAGCTACCTGTTCACGTCCGAATCGGTCTCCGAAGGCCATCCGGACAAGATCGCCGACCAGATTTCCGACGCCGTCCTGGACGCGATCCTCGCGCAGGACAAGCGCGCCCGCGTGGCCTGCGAGACGCTGGTCAAGACCGGCGTGGCCATCG
>JBIIHJ010000291.1:0-5313 GCA_044235875.1 Pseudoxanthomonas sp. | reverse complement strand
CAGCGCGGCGGACAGCAGGGCCGCGCCATCGTTGACCCGCAATCGCCCGCTGGTCTTGATGCGGTAGACACGCTCGTCGCGGGTGAGCTGCCATTCCCGCTCGAAGGGCGGACGGCCGTAAATGAAGTTGATACAGGCGTGTCCGGTCAACGCCTCCGGCGTATCGGGCGCGGTTTTTTTTTCGAGGTAAGCCGGTGAGGCGCAGGCGATGAGGCGGTAGGGTTCCAGGCTTCTGGCGGCGAAGCCAGAATCAGGCAGGTCACCAAGCCGGAAGACGGCCTCGAAACCTTCTTCGATCAAGTCGACAAGGCGGTCGGTCAGGACCAGGTCGACTTCGATATCAGGATGGTCGGCCATGAACTGACCGAGAAACCGCACCACGCTGCGCGAGCCGAAGGTGGTCGGTGCGCTGATCCGCAGGATGCCGCGCGGCACGTCGGTCAGCGTCTGCGCCAGCGCGTCGGCTTCCAGCACCTCATCCAGGATCAATCGACAGCGTTGGTGATAGGCGTGACCCAGTTCGGTCAACGCCTGCTTGCGTGTCGTGCGGTTGAGCAGGCGCGCGCCCAGCCTTCGCTCCAGCATGGCGACGTGCTTGGCGACCATCTGGGGCGAGATGTCCAGCACCCGCGCGGCCGCGGCAAACGAGCCGGTATCCACGGCTTTGACGAAGGCGTCCATCGCCGCAAGGTTGAGGTCCATTCGACACCCTGAGTGGTTGATCTGGCAAACAATCCGCCATTTATCCACATCGGGCCATGAATCACCATGCCGTCCCCTTTCAACCATGGGAACGGCCATGAACATCGGATTCATTGGAGCCGGCTTGCAGAGCCGAGGCATCGCGCACCTGGCGCTTGTGGCGGGTCAACAGGCGCGACTGGCCAACGCGCGCGGACCGGAAAGCCTGCGCGAGGTCTCGGTCCAGTTGCCCGGTGCTCAGGTCGGAACGATCCAGGAGGTCATTGCCTTCGCCGATCTTGTCGTGATCGCCATCCCTCTGCCTGCCATTGCAACGTTGCCGCGCGCATCGCTGGCCGGCAAGCTGGTGGTGGATGCCAACAACTATTACCCGGATCGGGATGGCGTCATCGCAGAATTTGAAGAGCACCGCAGCACCACCAGCGAATGGGTTGCGCGATGTCTTCCCCAATCGACGGTCGTCAAAGCCTTCAGCGCCATTCTGTCCCGGGACCTGTACCGAGATGCGTTGCCGCCTGGCACGCCGGGGCGGCGTGCGCTGCCCATCGCCGGCGATGACGCGGTTGCCGTAAGGAGGACCGCGGAATGGACCGACGCGCTGGGCTTCGACGCAGTCCAGACAGGGCCCTTGCGTGATAGCTGGCGTTTCGAACGGGCCAAGCCAGCTTACTGTCGGCCGTTCGACCGTGCTGGGCTGGTCCAGGCCCTGGCCAGGGCCGAGCGGGACGTGGCGTTGCCACATGGATCGTGGCGTCGTTGATCGATGCCTTGGCGTGCTGCGAGCGCATGAGCCACGCCTTACCGCGCCACCGCCCCCAGCTGCGGCAATGCCGGAAACGCGCGCTGCAGGCAATCGCTCCATTCGCACGTGCGGCAGCCAGGTCCAATGGGGACGGCGGTATCGGTGCGGGTGTCGATGCCGCGGGCGTAGACCAGGCGCTCGGCGTGGCGCAGGTCGCAGCCCAGGCTGACGGCGAAGGTCTTGCGCGGCTGGCCGTGGCCTACAGGTCCGCTGCTGACCTGGCGGGCGATCCAGAAATGCCGGCGCCCGTCGGGCATGCGCGCGACCTGGGTCAGCACCCGGCCGGGCTGGTTGAAGGCCTCGTACACGATCCACAGCGGGCACGAGCCGCCGACCTGCGAGAAGTGGAAATCGGTCGATGAATGTCGCTTGGACACGTTACCGGCGCGGTCCACGCGCATGAAGAACAACGGCAGGCCCGCCGCGCCTTCGCGCTGCAGCGTCGACAGGCGATGGCACACCGCCTCGAATCCGACGCCAAAGCGATGCGCGAGCCATTCGATGTCGTAGCGGCTGTCCTCGGCACAGCGCAGGAATTCGCCATACGGCATCACCAGGGCGCCTGCGAAGTAGTTGGACAGGCCGATCCGCGCCTGGGCGATGCGCTCGGGATCGTGGAAGCCGGCGCGCGCGGTCAGCGTGGCCATCAGCGCGGCGTGTTCCAGCAGGGCCAGTTGCGCGGCCATCTGGAAGGCCTGCTGGCCAGGGCGCAGGTAGTCGGGCAGGTGCAGCACGCGCTGGTGCGGATCAAAGACGCGTTTGTCGTGCCCGGGCGATGCGCCGACCTCGACCAGCACGCCGTGGCGGTCGGCCAGCAGCTGGCGCAGGCGCGGGGCGGTGTGGCCGGCGACCAGGCCGAGTTCGGTGAACAGGCGCTCGGCCAGGTCGTCCAGTTCCGGGATGTGGTTGCGCAGCCGGTTGAAGTAGTCGCGCACCTGGTCGCCGGCCGGCAGCAGCGCCGGGGCGGCGATGGAGGGATCGGTGCCGACCTGCAGCTCCAGCGCGGCGGCGCGCTCGCGCAGGGCACGGTGCTCGCGGTGCAGATCCAGCAGCGCCTGGGCAACCTGCGGCAAGTTGCCGGCCAGGGCGCGCAGCTCGGCGGCGGAGACGCCAGGCTGGCCCAGGGCGAGCAACGTGTCCTGCAGGGGGTCGATCAGGGACGCCGGGTCGTCGCTGTCGAACAGGCCGGCGGTGTCCCCAAGCGTTTGCCGAAGCCGCTGCTGAACGGCCGGCGTCAGCGGGCGCTTGTTGCGCTCGATCTGGTTGAGGTAGCTGGGCGAGAGCTGCAGCGCCTGTGCCAGCTGGGCCTGGGTGAGGCCGTGCTGCTGCCGCAGGCGCTGCAGGCGCAAGCCGAGTTGGCGGTGTGGGCGGCTCATCTTCACAATCTTCGCAGAATGGTGGGCTTCCTTTCGCCAGATTAAGCAAAAATGTGGCTGAAGGCTGCGTGGACTTTGCAAACAATGCGAATCCCACCTGCTCACTGGCCGCTGCTCCCCATGAATGCCGAACTGCCACGCGTGTCCCTGCTGATCGACGGCGCCTTCGTCCAATCCACCACGACCACCTGGAAGGATGTCGTCAATCCGGCCACCCAGGACGTGCTGGCGCGGGTGCCGTTTGCCACTGTGGATGAGGTCGACCAGGCCGTGGCCGCGGCCAAGGAGGCCTTCAAGACCTGGCGCAAGACGCCGATCGGCACCCGCGCCCGCATCTTCCTCAAGTACCAGCAGCTGATTCGCGAAAACATGAGCGAGCTGGCGGCGATCCTCACCGCCGAGCAGGGCAAGACCCTGCCCGACGCCGAAGGGGATGTGTTCCGCGGCCTGGAAGTGGTCGAGCACGCCGCCGCCATCGGCAACCTGCAGCTGGGCGAGCTGGCCAACAACGTGGCCAACGGCGTGGATACCTACAGCGTGCTGCAGCCGCTGGGCGTGTGCGCCGGCATCACCCCGTTCAACTTCCCGGCGATGATCCCGCTGTGGATGTTCCCGATGGCCATCGCCACGGGCAACACCTTCGTGCTCAAGCCGTCCGAGCAGGATCCGATGGTGACCATGCGCCTGGTCGAGCTGGCCCTGGAGGCCGGCATCCCGAAGGGCGTGCTCAACGTGGTCCACGGTGGCGAAGCGGTGGTCAACGCCCTCTGCGATCATCCGGACATCAAGGCGGTGTCCTTCGTCGGTTCCACCAGGGTCGGCACCCACGTCTACAACCGCGCCAGCCTGGCCGGCAAGCGCGTGCAATGCATGATGGGCGCCAAGAATCACGCCGTCGTGCTGCCCGATGCCAACAAGGAGCAGACCCTCAACGCGATGGCCGGTGCCGCATTCGGCGCGGCGGGCCAGCGTTGCATGGCGGCCTCGACGCTCGTGCTGGTGGGCGCGGCGCGTGACTGGATCCCCGACCTGGTGGCCAAGGCGAAAACGCTCAAGGTCGGCCCGGGCAACGCCAAGGGCGTCGATGTCGGCCCGCTGATCTCCACCACCGCCTGCACGCGCGTGGAAAGCCTGATCGAAGCCGGTATCAGCGAAGGCGCCACGCTGGAACTGGATGGCCGCAAGCCGCAGGTCGAAGGCCACGCGCAGGGCAACTTCGTCGGCCCGACCATCTTCTCCGGGGTCAGGCCGGGCATGCGCATCTACGACGAAGAGATCTTCGGGCCGGTGTTGGTGATCGCCCAGGTGGACACGCTGGAAGAGGCGATCGCCTTCGTCAACGCCAATCCCAACGGCAACGGCACGGCGGTGTTCACCCAGTCCGGCGCGGCCGCGCGCAAGTTCCAGGAAGACATCGACGTAGGCCAGGTCGGCATCAACGTGCCGATCCCGGTGCCGGTGCCGCTGTTCTCCTTCACCGGTTCGCGCGCGTCCAAGCTCGGCGACCTGGGCCCGTACGGCAAGCAGGTGGTGATGTTCTACACCCAGACCAAGACCGTCACCGCGCGCTGGTTCGACGACGACACGCTCAGCCACGGCGTCAACACCACGATCAGCCTGAAGTAACCGACGGAACCTTGCGATGAATGCAGTGATGAAGCTCCCGCACGACACGGCCGAACTCAACGAAGAGCAACTGGCCTTCCGCGATGCGGCGCGCGATTTCGCCAACAAGGAGCTGGCACCCTACGCCGCCAAGTGGGATGCCGAAGGCATCTTCCCGCGCGAGACCATCGCCAAGGCCGGCGAACTCGGGTTCTGCGGGCTGTACACGCCCGAGGAAGCCGGTGGACTGGGCATGACGCGGCTGGATGCGGCGGTGGTGTTCGAGGAGCTGGCCTGCGTCGACCCGTCCACGTCGGCGTTCATCACCATCCACAACATGGCCACCTGGCTGATCGCCAGCAACGCCACTCCCGCCGTGCGCGATGCGTGGTGTCCTGCACTGGCCGCCGGCGAGAAACTGGGCTCGTACTGCCTGACCGAACCCGGCGCGGGCTCGGACGCGGCCTCGCTCAAGACCCGTGCGGTGCGCCAGGGCGATGAGTACGTGCTCGATGGCGCCAAGGCGTTCATCTCCGGCGCCGGCGCCACCGATGTGCTGGTGGTGATGGCGCGCACCGGCGATATCGGCGCGCGCGGCATCAGCGCGTTCGTGGTGCCGGCCGACGCCGCCGGCATCACCTACGGCCGCAAGGAAGACAAGATGGGCTGGAACAGCCAGCCCACGCGCGGCATCACCTTCGAAGGCGTGCGCATCCCGGCGGCCAACCTGCTGGGCAGCGAAGGCGACGGCTTCAAGCTGGCGATGAAGGCGCTGGATGGCGGGCGCATCAACATCGCGGCGTGCTCGCTCGGTGCGGCGCAGGGCGC
>JBIIHJ010000290.1:0-5322 GCA_044235875.1 Pseudoxanthomonas sp. | reverse complement strand
CGGTCAACGGCGTATCGAACGCCTGTGGCCAAAGTGATTGCACGTCCCTCAATTCCGCGCCGATCAGCAAGCCGCGCAGCCAGGAGGCGCCATCGCGACGTGGCAGGTCGCCACGGATGACGCGTGCGCGCGCACCGAAGAGCTGGCTTCCCAGTCCCATGCCCGCGTGTCCTGCGCGCACGCCGCCGTCGAACACTTTGCCCTGCTCGGCCGGGCCATCCACCACTGAGGCCAGCAGGCCGGCAGCCGTCAACCGGTCGAAGATCTCGCCCGACATCGCGGTGAGGAATTCCGCCACCGCGCCCGCCTGCAGTCGGACCCATTTGCTATGGGTTCCCGGCAGAACCACCAGGCCATCGGCGGGCACCGCGCCGGCCGCCATCAGGCCCAGGAGTTCGGTCTCTTCTCCTCGCATGATGTCCGGGGCGCCATCGCCTGCGCGACGGCAGGCCAGGCCTGGCACGATCGCCACGCGCACGCCTCCGATCGTGACCCGATGCAGCTGGCGGGCCAGGCCCGCCGGTGTCGCCGGGCACTCCAGGTAGCCCGCATCGCTCCACCCGATATTCGATCCGATCATGCCGCATGCGTAGACCTGGCCGGCCTGCGGCCAGCACGATGTGAGCGCCTCGACCATCAGGGGCATCTGCGAACGATCCAGACCCGCGATACCGCGGGGCTGCTCCACCTTGTCGAGCACCTGACCATCGGTGTCGATCAGAAATGCCCGGAAATTGGTGCTGCCCCAGTTGATCCCGATGATGGGAGCGTCGGCCTGATCCCTCATCGCCGCGTCACTCCTGCGCCACCATCGAGCGGGAAGACGCCCCCGGTGATCCAGGCACTTCGGGGAGATGCCAGGAACAGGGCCAGCTCCGCTGCATCCTGCGAGGTGCCCAGGCGGCCCAAGGGATGTCGCTCGACGTTGCGCGCCCGTGCCTGCTCCGGGTCATCCGCCCGGGCAAAGGATGCCTGCAGCATCGGGGTGTCCACCGACGCCGGCGCCATGCAGTTGACACGAATGCCGTCCGGCGCGAATTCCAGCGCCGCGGTGCGCGCCACCGCTTCCAGCGCAGCCTTGGATGCCGCATAAGCGGCCAAGGTCGGCGTGGCGAAGCGCGCGTTGATCGAGGACACCAGCACGATGCTGCCACCGTGCTGGCGCATGGCGGGAACAACCGCACGCATCACCCGGAGCGCCCCAAGGACATTGACCGAATAGGTCTCCATCCAGAGTGCGTCATCGTCGTCCAGCGTGCCCCCGGACGGGCAAGTGCCTGCGCAATGGACCACTGCGTCGAATCGCCCCAACGCCTTGGCCAGTTGATCGATGGCCGCGCCCACCGCCTCGGCATCGCGCAGATCCGCTTGAGCGAAAGCGTCCGCACCTTGAACAACGGACAGATCCAGCGCAGCGACCTTGGCCCCGTCGGCCTGCAGCCGTGACACCACCGCACTGCCAATGCCACTGGCAGCGCCTGTGACCAATGCGACCAGTCCCTGCATCGAGCCTTCGCTCATGTGTCCAACGTCCTTTTCAATGCGTTGTCAGAATCGGTAGGTCAGCAGCGCCTTGTAGGAGCGACCGAAGACCACATTGGTCCGCAGGCCTTCCTCGTAGCCATCGTAGGTCCGCTGCTCGCTGTCGAGCAGATTGTTGCCCTCCAGCTTCAGCGATAGCGCATCGGTGAAATCGTAGCTGACGCTGGCCGACAGATCCTTGTAGGTATCGTTGTAGATGCCGGTGGCTGCTGCCGACAGGCCGACCAGATACTCATCGCGCCAGTTGTAGGCCACGCGTGCACCAAACGGGCCGTTCTCGTAATAGCCGATCAGGTTGACGTTGTTCTTGGACAGGCCCGGGAACGTCAGTGCATTGCCGTTGACGTCCTGGATCGGGGTTTCCGAATCGATCCAGGTGTAGGTGGCCACCATGCCGAAGCCTTCCAACATACCGGTGAAGGGCACCTGCGCCAGGAACTCCGCGCCACGCACCGTGGCACTGTCGCCGTTGACCTTGCGCAGCACCAGATAGTTGGTGTTGTTGTAGGTCTCGGCACTTTGCTGCTGCACGATGAACGTCGATACGTCCTTGTAGAACAGACCTGCCGACAACATGCCCTGGCCGCCGTAGTACCACTCCAGGGACAGGTCGTACTGGGTGGCCTTGAACGGATCCAGATCGGGCGCGCCACCGGTGCCGGTACCCGGCGAGATCTGCACGCCGTTGGTATCGAACACGGCATTGTTGTTGAGCGTCACGCCGTTATTGAGGTCTTCGGTATTGGGGAATGCCACGACCTTGGCCGCACCGCCGCGCAGGACCCAAGTGTCGGTCAGCTGCAGCTTGGCCACGCCAGAGGGCAAAAACTGGCGGTCATTGCGATGGAAAATGGACGGCTGGGCCACGCCCGCGGCATTGAGCAGGTTGCCGCGCGATTCCAGGTCACGATCGACCATGCGCACGCCCACGTTGCCCGAAAAGCCCATGTCGCCCAGCATGGTGTCCCAGTTGAGCTTGGTATAGGCCTCCAGGAAATCCTCATCCACCCCGAAGGTGGCGGCGTAGGCCAGCGCATTGTTGCCAGGATCAAGGCACTGTGCGTTCTGCGAGATCGCCGGGATCGTCGTGAAGGTCCCGCACCCGCCGAACTGCGCGCGATATGCCCCCAGGTACGAGCGCGGCAATCCAGCGAATTCGCCCGGCAGGAAGTCATTGTTGCTGTAGACCCGCAGATAGTCGGCAAGCTGGGTGGCCGACAGGCCACCGGCGGGACGGATGTCCGCGCGTAGGGGATTCTGTTCGCTTTCCATGCGGTTGAATCGCGCACCGAAGTCCAGGGAAGTGAATGCACCCTGGTCGAAGTTCAGGCTCCAGTCCGTTCGCAGCGCCTTGCTGTCGGTCTCTGCGCGCCAATCGTTGTCGAACATGATCGTCATGCGCCACTGCGCCGGGTCGGTCACATCGATGCCGCTGACATTGAAGCTGCCGAAACTGCCGTTGCGCAGGTCGAAATCGGTGACCGAGGTCAGACCCGCCCTCGGCGCCAAGCGCATGTAACGTTGGTGATAGCTCGCCGTGGACCTGGCCCAATTGCCTTCCACGCTGCCGTCCAGTCGGTCACCGACGCGGAACTTGGCGCGCAGCGCCGAAGACCAGGTATCGGAATCGACGTCGGCCACTTCGGTATTGAGCAGGACGGTGCCGGTGGAGCGGCCCGCCAGCAGGATGTCGTGATCGGAGTAGACCGCGTTGCTCAGGCCCGCCGCCGGGTTGAAGGCGACCCAGTAGCGATCGCGCTCGGCCTGCTGGCGCGCATAGAAGGTGTCCGCGGTGATCTCGACACCATCGGCCGGGCGCCATTGCAGCACCGCGCTGACGCCGGTCTTCTTGCGGTCGTCATCAATGTTCTGCGCCCGCATGTCGGTGCTGCCGAAACGCGTGGCGCCCGTCGCATCGGTGTACTTGGCATAGCCGGAGAAGGTGTCCAGGCCTTGTTGCACGACCTCGCGCCGCCCGTACGTGGCGGAGATCAGGGCGCCGAAGGTCCGGTCCGCGTTGCGCGTGCTCAACAGGCCGAAGGCATTGCTGCCCACGTCCTTGGAGAGTTCGTCGTAGGTGCCCGCCACGCTCACCACGTTCTGGTTGACGTCACCGTCCAGCGGCATGCGCGTATTGATGTCGATGATGCCGCCAAGCCCGCCGGCGATCTGGTCGGAGCCTGCAAGCTTGGTCACCGACAGTCGCGAGATCAGCTCGGAGGGGACCAGGGACAGCAAACCGTAGGTCGAGGTGGCCAACTGGTCCAGGCCATTCCCACCGCGGCCGGTGGCATCCACGATCTGGCGACCGTTGTAGAGCACGACGTTTTCTTTCAGGCCGCGGACCAGGATGTCGCTACCCTCGCCCATGCCGCGCTCGAGCTGCACGCCCGCGACACGGGCGAGCGATTCGGCAACATTGGTATCTGGCAGCTTGCCGATATCGTCGGCGACCACCGCATCGACGATCTGGGCCGAGTCCCGCTTGATGTCGCGCGCTGCTTCCAGGCTCCCGCGGATACCGACCACGCTCACCCCATCCAGCGTCTTGGCATCGTCTTGCCGCCCGGCCTGTTCCGCGACCGACTGCTCCTGGACTGCTCGCGCCCCCGCCGGTTCCTGAGCCACTGCCTGCGCCGATGCCATCGCAGGTGCCAGCAGGCACGCCCCGACGGCCATGTACAAGGTCGAACGTCGAACATTAAGCATGAGTTGGGCCCTCCCCAGGTGTGGGACCCGAGCAAGCTGGCTGCTACAGCCGAGCTACCGCAGGTCCAGCGCTATCGATCAATCGCTGCTGCGCTGCGACTTGGCAGCGTGTAGCTAATATAGCAATATGATTTGGCGATACACGCTGCACCGCAGCGAAGAACGCATCATTGGCAACGCCTCCCTGCCGAAAGGCTCGAATACTGTTGCTTCCATCGATACAAAACGCCGAGACCAAGCGCATGGCTGAGCTGCAGGGTGTTTTCCCGATCCTCCCGACGATCTTCCATGCCGACGGCACGGTCGACGAAGGGGGGACCTCCAATGTCTTCGAGTACCTGCTGGAAGCTGGCGCCGCAGGCGTGGTTTTTCCGGGCCTGGCCAGTGAGTACGACATGCTGACCCCGGAAGAACGTCTTGGCCTGACCGCCCGCCTGGGCCAATGGAACCGCGGGCGCGTCCCGGTGATCGTCGGCGCCAGCGCCAGGACACTCGACCAGGCGGTGGCCTACGCCGCGGCCGGTGCCGATATCGGCGCTGCTGCGGTCATGGTCCTGACGCCACATGCACACGCCGGCGACCTGCCTGCCATGTCAGCGTTCTTCAACGACCTGCACGCGCGCAGCGGCGTGGCGATCATGCTGCAGAACGCGCCCGCTCCGATGGGGATCGGTCTTGGCGTGGAAGAGGTGGTGTCCCTGGCCGGCAACGTGCCGGGCATCACCTACGTCAAGGAAGAGACCATGCCGTCCGGCCACCGCATCACTGCCCTGGGCCAGCGCGCGGCCGGTTCGGTGCGTGCGGTGTTCGGTGGCGCGGGCGCACGCTATGTGCTCGACGAGCTGACACGCGGCGCGGTGGGCACCATGCCGGCCTGCGAGATCACCGAAGTCCACGTGGCGATGCTGGCCGCATGGGCTGCAGGCGACCGCGAACGTGCGCGCCTGCTCTTCGAGCGCACCCTGCCCTTGTTGAGCATGCAGGCCATTTTCCGTTGGCGGCTGACCAAGGCCGTCCTCAAGCGCCGCGGACTGATCGCCAGCGATCACGTGCGCGCACCGGGTCCTGCAA
>JBIIHJ010000043.1:0-17375 GCA_044235875.1 Pseudoxanthomonas sp. | reverse complement strand
CCGCCTTCTCCATGCCGCCACGCTGTGCGCGATGCTGGCTGCACCGACATTGGCCCATGCAGACGCCGATTCCTCCGTTGATGCGGTGTCCGTGCCGATCGACGCCGCGACCCTGCGCGACCTGCCACGCCAGCGCGCGCAGATGGACGTGCATGGCCAGGCGCTGGACTGCACAGGCGTCACGCTCGCCGCCTTGCTGCAGAAGACCCGGGCGATGCCGACCACACCGCTGCGCGGGCCGCAGCTGGCGCGGGTGGTCGATGTGCATGCCGCCGATGGCGATCGGGTGGTGTTCTCGCTGGGCGAACTGGACGCCAGCCTGGGCCAGGCTCAAGTGATCCTGGCCGACCAGTGCCAGGGCAAGCCGCTGGACACTCACGACGGTCCGCTGCGCCTGATCGTGCCGAGCGATGCTCGCCCCGCCCGTTCGGTGCGCCAGGTCACCCGTATCACGGTGCGCACGCCCTGAGCGCGCGACACTTTTCTTCGCTGCCTGCCAGCCTTCGCCTTGAGGGAGTCCATCCAATGACGCGTTTCGTTTCCCGCCTGCTCCGCGCCGGCGTCCTGCTGCTGGCCGCCACGGGTGCCTGTGTCGCCCAGGCCGCCGACACCACGCCGGTGACCGTCTTCGCCGCCGCCAGCCTCAAGGAGTCGATGGACCAGGCCGCCGCGCTGTACCAGAAGACCACCGGTACGCCGATCACCGTCTCCTACGCGGCCAGCTCGGCGTTGGCCAAGCAGATCGAACAGGGCGCGCCCGCCGATGTCTTCATCTCCGCCGACCTGGAATGGATGGACTACCTGCAGCAGCGCACGCTCATCGATACCGCCAGTCGCCGCAGCCTGCTCGGCAACGCGCTGGTGCTGGTCGCGCCCACGTCCAGCACGGCCAGGTTCAAGGTCACCCAGCCTGGTGCGCTGACCAGGGCGCTGGGCGATGGCCGCCTGGCGGTGGGCCAGGTCAGCAGCGTGCCGGCCGGCAAGTACGCCAAGGCCGCACTGACCTCGCTGAAGCTGTGGGACGGCGTGCAGGGCCGGCTGGCCGAATCGGACAGCGTGCGGTCGGCGCTGCTGCTGGTTTCGCGCGGCGAATCGCCGCTGGGCATCGTCTATGCCTCCGACGCGGCGGCCGATCCGGGCGTGCGCGTGGTCGATACCTTTCCGGCCAGCAGCCACCCGGCGATCGTCTATCCTGTGGCCACGCTTACCCAGGGCACCTCGCCATCGCGCGCGGCCTTCGTGCAGTGGCTGGGCACCGCGCCGGCCAAGGCCATCTTCGTCGAACGGGGCTTTACGGTCCTGAAGTAGTGCCTGCGGACAGGCGGGCGTTGGCTCGGCCAAGCCTGGGCGCCTGCGGCGAGGAGGAGCGAAGCAATCCATGTCCATCAACGGCCCAATGACCACGACACATCACACCTGCCCCAGGGCGGCTCTGCGCATTGCCGGCGCCATGTGCGGCAACGCGATCCATCGCCCACCCGCCCACAGGCCCTGACGTGCTGGATTTCTCGCCCGACGAACTGGTCGCCATCCGCCTCAGCCTGAAAGTGGCGGCGGTGGCGGCGCTGGCCAGCCTGCCGCCGGCGATCGCAGTGGCCTGGTTGCTGGCCCGCAGACGCTTTTTCGGCCGCGCGTTGCTGGACGCGCTGGTCCACCTGCCGCTGGTGCTGCCGCCGGTGGTGATCGGCTACATGCTGCTGGTGACGATGGGCACGCGCGGCGTGGTCGGCGGGTGGCTGCTGGAGCATTTCGGCGTGCGTTTCGCGTTCCGCTGGACCGGTGCGGCGCTGGCCTGCGCGGTCATGGGATTTCCCTTGATGGTGCGCGCCATCCGCCTGTCGATCGAGCAGGTCGACCGCCGCCTCGAACACGCCGCCGCCACGTTGGGCGCGCCGCCGTGGAAGGTCTTCCTGACCATCACCCTGCCGCTGGCCTGGCCCGGCCTGGTGGCCGGCGCGGTGCTGGCCTTCGCCAAGGCACTGGGAGAATTCGGCGCCACGATCACCTTCGTTTCCAACATCCCGGGCCAGACCCAGACCATCTCGGCCGCCATCTACAGCCTGCTTCAGGTCCCCGATGCCGAAGGCGGCATCTGGCGCCTGGTGGCGGTGTCGCTGTGCATCTCGCTGGCCGCGCTGGTGCTGTCCGAATGGCTGGTGCGCCGCCAGCGCGGGCACGAAGCCGAGGTGTTGTGATGACCGCTGTTCGCTTCGCGCTGTGGGCACGCCACTGATGCTGGATCTGGACCTGCAGCTTCAGCGCGGCGATTTCACCCGCGCTGTGCGCATTCAAAGCGATGCCCGCCTGCTCGCGCTCACCGGCGCCTCCGGCACCGGCAAGACCAGCGTGCTCAATGCCATCGCCGGCCTGCTGCGTCCGCAATCCGGTCGCATCGTGGTGGATGGCCGAGTCCTGTTCGACAGCACACGCGGCATCGACCTGCCCGTGCACCGGCGGCGCATCGGCTATGTGTTCCAGGAAGCCCGCCTGTTCCCGCATCTGGATGTGCAGCGCAACCTGCGCTACGGCACGCATGGCCCGCACGATCAAGCGCGCCTTGGCTTCGATGCAGTGGTCGAGCTGCTGGGGATCGCGCCATTGCTGCAGCGCCGGCCGCGCAACCTTTCCGGCGGCGAGGCACAGCGCGTGGCGATTGGCCGGGCGCTGCTCTCCCAACCGGCGCTGTTGCTGCTGGACGAGCCGCTGTCGGCGCTGGATCCCGCGCGGCGTGGCGAGCTGATCCCCTACCTGCGCCGCCTGCGCACCGAGGCCCATCTGCCGATGCTCTACGTCAGCCATCAGCCTGATGAAGTACAGCAGCTTGCAGACGCGGTGTACGTGCTCGACTAAGTCGCTGGACGCGGCGTCCACGTCCGCGCTGTTTCACTGCCCGCATGTTCCATCGCGGGAGCGCTCATGAAGACCTATCGCAAGCAGGACTTCCCCGTGCAACAGGTGCGCCGCTTCCTGGAGCCTGGCCCGGTCGTCCTGGTCAGCACCGCGCACGCCGGCGCGCGCGATGTCATGACGATGGGCTGGCACATGGTCATGGCGTTTTCGCCCTCGCTGCTGGCCTGCGTGATCTCCAGCGCCAACCACAGCTTCGAACTGGCGCGGGCCAGCCGCCAGTGCGTGATCAACCTGCCCACCGAGGAGCTGCTGGACACTGTGGTACGCATCGGCAACTGCAGTGGCACCGATGTGGACAAGTTCGACGCCTTCGGCCTGACAGCGCAAAAGGCCACGCAGGTCGATGCGCCGCTGATCGCGCAGTGTCATGCCAGCTTCGAATGCCGCCTGCACGACGATGCGCTGGTGGAGCGTCACAACCTGTTCGTCTGGGAAGTGGTCAAGGCGCACGTGGCGCCGACGCCCCAGGTCCCGCGTACGGTGCATTACAGGGGCGATGGACAGTTCATGGTGTCGGGCGCCGAGCGCTCGCGACGTGGCCTGTTCAAGCCGGAGATGCTGTAGCCATTCGCGTGGGAGGCGCCTCGGTGGCGATGGGTTTCCCGGGGCACGCTCCATCGCCGCTGAAGCGCGTCCCACGGGAAATACGAGCATCGATCATCAACGCCCACGCATGCCGCCGGTTTCGACGTGTACGCGACCCTGCTCCACCTCGAAGGTGAAGGCATACAGCAGCGTCACCGGCACCGGCTCGACGCGCTGCGCGCCCTGGCAGCTCTGGCTGTCCGTGGGCGGTCGGTCTGCCGCGAAATGACAGAGCGCCGCTGGCGCAAAGCGCCACTGCCGCACCTTGCCCAGCATCGCCTGCACCAGGTCGGCATTGGCGGCCTCGCCGCCGGCCGCGCAGTCCTCGCGATCGTTAAGCAGTTCAGCCCGCTGCACCGCGCCTTGCGCATCGAGGATCACCCGCGCGCACACTGTGGTCGGCGTCAGTGTCTTCCGTGGGGAGTCATCCGGAAGCGCAGGACTGGGCGCTTCCTGCGGCTGCGGCATGCGGAACACTTCCGTAGCGGCCAGCGCGTAACGCTGGACCTGCGCACCGCCACAAGCGCCTGATTCCGGCATCAGCATGCGCTGGTCGACGTTGGCGTTGCGGGCCACCGTGTCCTGCGACGCGGCGGTTGGATGAGTAGCGCAAGCAGCCAATAACAGCGCGCTCAACGCATAGGCAAAACCCCGGACTCGCAAGCACGCCCCCATCAACGTGCGTCCGTCATGGCCAACTCATGCGCACGAATGCCGCAGGCCCTCGGGTTCGGGACTCCTTGCGACGCATCGCAATCCCGTGAATGAAGCCGCTGCGCTGCAGGCTCGGGCGCATGCCAAACAATACCGCCTGGCTTGGTAGCGCCGCCGGCCGGTGCCTCGTCTGACCGATCCATGTCAAAGTCGATCGGCACCCGGACGCGATGCGCCACCGGCTTGCCCTTCTCCAGCATGGGCGGGAACCTCCACTTGCGTGCTGCCTCAAGCGACACCGCCTCGAAGACGCCGACCGGCTCGGCATGATCGATCACGACATCTTTCACCGAACCGTCCGCTGCGATATCCACCAGCATCACCACGCGCCCGGTGATCTGCGCATCTGCCGCTTCCTTGGGATAGCGGGGCGCCTGGTGCTGCGAAAAATCAAAAAAGCCCGCGCTGTCTTGGACTTTGGCCGGTCGCTTGTCAGCCACCGGCTGCATCCGCGATTGGGGATGGGAAGCAACTTGATCAACGCCGGCTTGCGACACTTGCCGTTGCACCAGCTCGCGAACGCTTACTGAAAGCGCAAATTCAGGGCCTGCCGCGCGTTTGCCGGCGCCCGGCTCGACCTTGATCGATGCCTCCTGCCCAAGACGCGCGACGATCATCATGGGACTGCCGATTTCCACGCCATTACGTTTGAGCGCCACGTCGACCTTGACCTGCCCCGGGCAAAAGGCGCGACGGTCAACGTGCCTTCCCAATGCTGATCGGATTGGGTGTCGACCGAAAACGAGAAGGGCGCATGCGCAGCGCTATGCATCTGGAAGCTGTGCCGTTCGTTGTCCACAGCGAGCTGCAGCGCTGCATCGTACTGATCAACTGACGGGATGCCTGATGCCTGTGCATCAGGTGCCGACGCAGGCTGCTGCGCCCACGCCGCATAACCACCACTGCAAAACAGCGCCAGCAGTAGCGTGCTCGACAGGCCGGTCTGCCACCGGCGGGGACTGGGACGTTTCAACATGGTGATCCGCTCCTTGATCGGGTGGGTATGCCAGTGACAGCCCACCGGCAAGGCGACATGGTCGAGCTGGGTCTTGAGCATCGCCTGCGCGTAGGGACGACGCGCATGCGGATGACGTGCGATCACCCGCGCATCGCAGGCCAGTTCCTGGTCATGGCGATAGCGCGCCACCGCCCAGTGCAATAGCGGGTTGAACCAGTACACGCAGCGCAACACCGCCACCAGCGCATTGCACGGAAGATCGCCACGCGCGATGTGCTGGCGTTCGTGGGCCACGATCAGCGCGCGCTCGTCTGCGTCATAGCGCGAGAGGAAGTCGGCCGGCAGCACGATGCGCGGACGCAGCACGCCGGTCACCGCCGGCAGGCCCGCATTCGTCGCCGCCACGCGCAGTCCGTGCGCATGGACGCGCAACGGACCAAGGCGTCGCAGGAACCGGCGTTGCTGCCACAGCTGCAGTGCCGCCACCGTCATGCCGCCGACAAGCCAGGCTGAGATGAGCACCCACGTCCAGGGCACGGCCGACGCCATCGGTGTCGCGCTGACCGCCTGTCCTGCACCGATCTTCACCGCCATCGGCATCAGCAGCACCGGGCGTGTCGGCGCAGGCAGCAGCACCGCCAAGAGCGTGATCGGCACCAGCATCCACAGGCCATATGCCGCGCCCGAACCAAACACCGCGCGCATCGGCCGACGCAGCCACAACACCAGCGCGATCGCTGCGCTGGTGGCGAGCGTGGTTTCGCCCAGCGGCCCGATCAGATCAAGGCGCATCGTCCAGCTCCTGCACCAGGCGTTTGAGATCGGCGATGTCCTGCGCCGAGAGTTTTCCGCGCTCGCTGAAGTGCGCGACCAATGGCGCCACGCGTCCGCCGAATACGCGTTCGAGTAACCCTTCGCTCTGCTGCTGCACCCACGCCTGCCGGGTCAGCACGGGCGAATAGCGATAGCGGCGCCCTTCCTTGCTGGCCTGGATCGCGCCCTTGTTGAGCAGACGGTTGAGCAGGGTCTTGACGGTTGGCTCGGCCCAGTCGGTGCGCTTGGACAAGGCAGCGACCACCTCATCGGCGCCCTGTGGACTGCGGTCCCACAGGACCTCCATCACCACGGCTTCGGCTTCGCTGATGCCCATATCGTTTACGCCTGTAATTTATTATTAAATTACGCGCGTAATCGAACACCTGTCAACCCCTGCTGCAACCTTCATTTCCATGCCGCACACAAGCGAAGAGCCGGGCAACCCGGCTCTTCAAGTCATCCGTGATGTGGCCCTGTCTCGATCAGAAGCGCCATTCCAGGCTGGCCGTGCTGTTGCGCGGCGCGCCGTAGTAACCGATCTGATAGAGGCTGTTGATGTACTTCTTGTCGGCGATGTTGTTGACGTTGACGCGCAGGCTCAGGTCGCTGGTGATGTTCCAGCCGACAAAGGCGTTGACCACCGCGTAAGCGTCCTGGTGCACGGTGTAGCCGCTATAGCTGTCCGGGCCTGAGGTGGTGCCACTCTGCCAGCGGGCGCTGATGCCGTAGGACAACGCGGTATAGCTGGGCAGCCGTGCGCTGAGTGCCAGCGTGGCCGTGTTGCGCCCCACCCACGGATAAGTGTCGTCGCCATCATCGCCGTCCATCTTCAGATGCGTGTAGCCCAGCACCACATCGAGGTGGTCGGTGACCTTGCCGGTGACTTCCAGCTCGACGCCGCGGGACTGTACGTCCACCGGATCGTAGTAGTAGTCGTCGGTTCCTGGAACCATGCCGCGGTAGGTCGCCAGCCCGTCCTGCTTTGCATCGAACACTGCCAGGGTGGTGAGTAGGCGCTGGTCCAGCCAGTTGGCCTTGACGCCGATCTCGTAGTTCTTGCCCTTGGTCGGGTCCAGGTAGACCTGGTTGATGTTGAGCTGGTCCTGCGGCTGGTAGATGTCCGAATAGCTCACATAGCCGAGCACGTCGTTGCTGAAATCCCAGGTCACCCCGGCATAGGGGCTGGTGTGGCTGTCGCCCTGCTCGAAGCGCGCGCCGCCAGTCTGGCCGTCGCGGTTGAAGTCGGTGTAGTTGAAGCCGACCATGGTCTTGAGGCGTTCGGTCAGAGAGACACGGGTCACGCCGTAAACGCGCTTGATGCGCTGATTCAAGGTATCAGGTGCGGTGCGGTCGCCCCAGATGGGCTCGGCCACGACATTGTTGGCGTACGGGAAACCCGGCAACACATCGAAGCCCGAAAACGCCGGGTTGTACGTGGAACCGCCATGGCTCTGCGCCAGGCTGAAGCCCAGCATCGCTTCCTGTTCGCGCCCGAACAACGAATAGCTGCCGTTGAGTTCTGCCGTCCCCAGGTTGGCGGTGCTCTTGTCCTGGCCCTTGTACGGATAGCCGTTCAGTCCTTCATACGTGACCGGATCCAGACCGGTCGCCGTGTAAGCGAAGAACAATTGATCATCGGCGGTGGTGCGACGGTAGTTGTAGGCCACCTTCAGGCGCCAGTCGTCGCTGAGCTGATGGGTGTATTCCAGGAAGCCGGTCTGGTTGTTGGTGTCCCAGTAAGTCCAGTCCTGGGTGGTCGATGCGCTGCGGTCCCAGCCCACCTGGCCGCCGCCGATCGTGTTGAAGGTCAGCGCGCCCCACATGTTGCCGGTGCTGTTGGCCTGCTGGTAGGAATAGCCCGCCGTCAGGGTGCCGTTTTCGCCGATCTGGCCGTCGACCACGCCGTAGAACGAGGTGCGCTCCTTGTCGTAGTCGCGCAGGTACGAACCGCCTTCCTCGTGCGCGGCCACCACGCGCACCGCCCAGGTGCCGTCGGTGGTGATCGGCGACGAATAGTCCACCTGCTCGCGCGTGGTGCCCCAGGAACCATAGCTGATGCCGACCGAGCCTTGTTCGTCGTTGGTCGGGCGCTTGCGCACGTAGTTGATGGTGCCCGCCGCATTGCCCACGCCGGTCAGCAGGCCGTTGGCGCCGCGAATGACCTCGATCTTCTCGTAGCCGAACGCATCCATCGCGCCGGTGACGATGCCCCAGCCGTTGGGCAGGCCGATGCCGTCGATCTGGGTGTTGACGATCTCGAAGCCGCGCGACAGGTAGTTGGTGCGGTTGGTTTCCCACTCCTCCACCTGGATGCCGGGCGACAGGCGCAGCGCGTCGTTGAGGTTGTTAACGCCGAAATTGTCCATCTGCTCGCGGCTGACCACGCTGATCGACTGCGGCGTGTCCTTGATCGCCAGGTCCAGGTTGGTGGCGCCGTTGCTGACGCGCTCGGCGCGCTGGGACACGACCAGCACCTTGTCCAGGTCCTTGGCGTCGGAAGCGGCTTCATCGGGCGCCTTGGCCTGTGCATGCACAGCCATCAACAGGCCCAGGGCAAGCAGGGAAACACCTGGCAGGCGCTGGCGACGGACGTTGGAAGCGCGGCTCGGATCGGCAAAACGGGTCATGGGGGTATCCAGGGAAGGCGACAGGCCGCATCCGGCCTGGTTCCAGCCGGCAGGACACGACGAAGCAGAGCGACATCTGGCGTGCAGGGCCCGAAACAACAGGACCGCACCCACCAACGGCCTGGAAATCAGGCATCCGTCCCGAACCAAAGCGCGCATATATTAATGGGAACTATTCGCATTTTCTAGCCATTTGTAAAAAAGCCCTGAAATTGGCGTTGCCTGGCCACTCATCCGATGCCAACGCGCGGCCCGCTCCCGGCGATGGCGCCGCACGCGACTTCCGCACCTTTGCGCCCGCCGGCACACGTGCCATCGTGGCCGCCCCCTGCCGCGCTTGACCGATGACGCATGCCCCAACACCTCACCGCGCTGTCCGACGCCGTCGACCTGATCCTGCAACGTCTCCATGGCCCGCTGCGCGTGGCCGCGCCGCTGGGCATCGGCAAGCCGCACCGACTGCTCAACGCGCTCTATGACCGCGTTGCGCTTGATCCACCGCGGCCGATGCAGCTCTACACCGCGCTGTCGCTCGACCCTCCCTCTCCCAGGGGCGATGGACTGGAAGCGAGGTTCTTCAAATCCTTCGCCGCGCGCCACTTCGGCCAGGACTTTCCTGCGCTGCGCTATGTGCAGGCGCTGAGGACCGACACGTTGCCGGCGCACATCCAGGTCGAGGAGTTCTACATGCAGTCCGGCGCGCTGCTGCACTCGGCGCAGATGCAGCGCAGCTACGTTGGCCTCAACTACACCCATGCCGCCGATGGCGTGGCCCAGCGCGCACCCAACATGATCGTGCAGAAGGTCGCGCGCGATCCCCAGGCCGCGCCCGGCGCACCGGTGCGGCTGTCCCTGTCGTGCAACAACGACACCACCCAGGACACGCTGGACGCAATACGCCGTCGTGGCCTGCCGCGGCCATTGATGGTGGCCGAGGTCGATCCACAGCTGCCGTGGATGAGCGGTGCGGCCACGGTCGAGGAAGCATTCTTCGACGTGGTGATCGACCCGCCCGCGCCGCATCCGCCGCTGTTCGGCCTGCCGCGCCAGCCGGTCAGCGACACCGACTACGCCATCGGGCTGTACGCCAGCACGCTGGTCCGCGATGGCGGTACGCTGCAGATCGGCATCGGCACATTGGCCGACGCGCTGAGCCATGCGCTGGTGCTGCGTCATACCGACAACGCCACCTATCGGCGCGTGCTGGAAGCCCTGGACCCTGAGCTGGTCCATCACCCGGCCGTGATCGAAAGCGGCGGCATGGAACCCTTCTCGATCGGCCTGTACGGCTGCAGCGAAATGCTCAACGAGGGCTTCCGCCAACTGGTCCAGCATGGGGTGATCAAGCGGCGCGTGCTCGACGATGCGGCACTGATGCAGCGCATCGCCGACGGCAGCGCCACCGATGCGGATCGTGCGCAGCTCCAGGCCGAAGGCGAGTACCTGCACGGCGCCTTCTACCTGGGGTCACCGGAGTTCTATGACTGGCTGCGCAACCTGGACCACGACCAGCGCAGTGCGATCGGCATGCGCCGGATCAGCCAGATCAACCAGCTCTACGGTGGCAACGAAGCGCTGGAGCGGCTGCAACGCGTGGACTCGCGCTTCTTCAACAGCTGCATGATGGCCACTGCGCTGGGCGCGGCCGTGTCCGATGGACTGGAGGATGGGCGCGTGGTGTCAGGCGTCGGCGGCCAGCACGATTTCGTCAGCATGGCCCATGCGCTGGATGACGCGCGCAGCGTGTTGATGCTGCGCAGCTGGCGCGGAGTGCCGGCGCAGGCCGCCTCCAATATCCGCTGGAACTACGGCCACACGACCATTCCACGCCACCTGCGTGATGTGTTCGTGGACGAATACGGCATCGCCGATCTGCGCGCGCAGACCGACGAGGATTGCGTGATCGCCATGTGTGGCATCACCGATGCACGCTTTGTCGAAGCATTGCTGGCAAAGGCCAAGGCCAATGGGAAGCTGCACCGCGCGTTCACCGCGCCCGCGCAGTGGCAACGCAATACGCCACAGCGGCTGGCGGATACGCTGGCACCGTTCCGCCGCGACGGCACCCTGCCCGACTATCCGCTGGGCAGCGATTTCACCGATACCGAGCAGCAGCTGGTGGCCGCACTGACCTGGCTGAAGGAGCACACCGCCACGCGGGGCGACAAGCTGCGCATGATCGTCAAGTCGCTGCTGATGCGCTCGCCCGATGCGCCGATCGCTTTGGCGCGCATGGCGTTGTCCAAGCCGCGCGGACTGGGCCAACACCTCATGGCCAGGCTGCTGCGGTTGGCGTTATCGAAGACGCAGAAACCGTAGAGCGAAAGCTTGCTCCGCTGCTCTCCTGACGGCTCAGGGCAACGTTCCAGCGGAGCAAGCTTCGTTCTACACAGTTTCCGACGTGCTTCGCACGGGGAAACCGTAGCGCTGGAAGCGCGTCAGTTGCTCAGGGCCTGCCGTCGGCCGTTGCTGCGGTCGAAAGGATGATCTCGGCCAGATGCGCGTAGTCGCCATCAAAGTGATGGCCACCGGTCAGCGCCTGCACCCGCAGGTGGCCGGCCGGCACCTTGCTGCAGATCTGGTCGTCGTCGCCTTCGCCGTAGATGCAGAAGTTCTCGGCGGCCTTGAGCTTGAGGATCTCCGGCATGGTCGGCACGCCATCAGCGGCATCGTCGGACATCCAGTTGGTCAGGTGGAACTCGAAGGCCGCATTGCCGCTCAGCGCCAGGTACACGGCCTGCGATACCTGCGCACGCGTATCCGGTGCCAGGCGGTTGACCGCGAACGGCAGCACGTCGGCGCCCTGCGAATAGCCGATCAGGATCACCTTCGATTTGCCCCAGTGAGGACGGTAGTAGCGCAGGATCCGGTCCAGGTCGGCCGCCAGGCCTTCGGGCGTGCGCTTCTTCCAGAAATAGCGCAGCGAGTCGAAGCCCACCACCGGAATGCCCTTGGCGGCCACCGCGGCGGCCACTTCCTGATCCAGGCCAGCCCACCCACCGTCGCCGCTGAGCAGTACCGCATAGGTGTCGCTCTGCTTGGTGCCGGTAGCGGGCACTTCATTCAACGGCAGGCCGGCCAGATCCTGCGGCGGCGCGGGCGCGACCGTCACGACCTGCGCCTTGGCCAGCATGTGCGAAGCGGCGGTCAGTGCCGCGTGGCGCTCGGTGGCCTCGCCATGCGCGGCGGCCAACTGCACGAACGCGGCCCCCTTGACGCGCGACACGAACGCCTTGGCATCGAAGCCAGCGGCCTTGCCGCCCGTGGCCATCGCCACCCACGGCACATGCAGCTCGGTCGCCGGCAGCAGCACGGTGACTGCGCCCTTGGCCGGCAATGCTTCGAAGAGGTTGCCCTTGCCTTCGCAGGGCACGCGGCCCAGGTCCAGGCTCGGGGTGAAATCCACGGTCAGCGCACCCGCGAACACGCCGGCATCGCCCTGCGCGGCCATCGCATACGCCACGGCGGCCCCGCTGCCCTCGCCCACCAGCAGCGGCGCGCGATAGCCCGGCAGCTGGGCGTAGCCCTGCAGGTAGTGCGAGAGGTTTTCCAGGTCGCCATCGGGGAACACGCAACCCTTGCCATCACCGGTGAACTGCTTGCGCATCTGCGGCGTGTCGATGCCGGCGACGAAGGCCCCACCCTGCGCCAGCGCACGCGCGTCGGCATCGGCCGCTGCGTTCCAGCCCTGTTCGCCGGACAGCATCAGCACGACCTGGCGCAGCGCGCCGGTCGGGCGATACAGGGCCACATCGCGGAAGTTGCCATGCGAGACGCGCTCGGCCCTGGCCACGGTCTGGGCGTGCAGCGGCAGGACGCTGGCCAATGCCAGCAGACAGCAAAGACGGCCGATCATTTACCGATGACTCCCTTGTAGCCGCCGCTGATGAGCGCAGCGACATCGCCCAGGACCAGCAGCGGGGTCACACCCCCGGGAGCGGCCAGGTAGCGCGCCTCCCACTGCGGATCGAATTTTTCCTTGAAGGCGCGCAGCCCGCGGAAATTGTAGAAATGCTCGCCATGGGCGAACAGCAGCCGCCCGATGCGATGCCAGCGCGGCGCCAGCGCGTGCCCGGCCATGCCCGACAGCGGCGCCATGCCCAGGCCGAAACGCGCATAGCCATCCTGCGCGAAGTGCAGCATCAGCTTGGCGAACAGGAAATCCATCGTGCCGTTGGGCATGTCCTCGACATGGCGCATCAGGTCGATACTGGCCTCCTGCCTGGTCGCGGTGGTCAGCAGCGAAGCGAAAGCCAGGATCTTGCCCTCGCGCCGGGCCACCGCCACCGGATTTCGGGCCACGTAGGCATCTTCGAACGCGCCGACCGAGAAGCGTTTTTCGGCCGTTTTGTGCTTGCCCAGCCAGGCATCGGACACCGCGCGCAGCTCGGGCAGCAGCGCGGGCACATCGGCGGTGTCGATCAGCGCGAACTCCAGGCCTTCGCGTTCGCAGCGGTTGACGCCATTGCGCAGGTTGCCGCGGCGCTTTCCCTGCAGCGAGAACTCGGCCAGCGGCACCCAGGCGTACTCGCCCAGCTTGAACAGGCGCAGGCCTGCGTCCAGGTACAGCGGCAGCGCATCGGGACGCACCTGATAGAAGCAACCGCGCGCGCCGGACTCCTTGGCACGCTCGAGGAAACGCAACACCAGCTCGTCCCAGTCCTGGCGCGGCCCGACCGGATCGGACAGCGCGATCCACGACTTGCCCTGGCGGCCGAACATCACGAAGGCCTTGCCGTTTTCGGAGAACATCAACGGCTTGTCACCGGTCAGCGCCAATCCGCCGTCGGCCGACGACTGCTGGCCGATGATCGCGGCGGCGCGGTCCAGTTCCTCCGGCAGCGGCAGCGGCAGCGGCGGTGCGGGCGGACGCAGCAGCTGGCGCAAGGCCAGCGCCAACGACAGGATCGACACGCCCACCATCGCGCGCAGCGAACGCGGCGCCTCGGCATCGAATTCGAACTGCCACCACAGCTGGTTGCCGTAGTCGACATCGCGGTAGGCAAAGAACAGCAGCGCGGTCACCGCCACGCACACCACCGCCATCGCCAGCAGCCAGCCACCGCTGAACGGCACGGCCAGCAGCGAGGCCTTGCGGGTGAACTGCTTGCGCGACAGCAGCAGCACCACCATCAGGCTGCCCAGCACCAGCGACTCGTCCACCGCCAGGCCCTTGGGCAGCGCCAGCACCAGGGCCGAGAGCGTCAGGCCCACCGCGGCCCACCACGCCGCATCCAGCCGCCGCAGCAGCGCGCGGGCGACGAACAGCATCGCCACGCCGGCGATCGAACTGAGGAAGTGCGCCGCTTCCACCAGCAGCAGCGGCACGTGCAGGGCCAGCAGCTCGGTGGCCTCGTCGGTGGCCGGGGTCACGCCGGACACCAGCAGCATGATCGCCACCACCGCGGTGAACGCGGCCAGCAGGCGCGGCGCCATGCCGACCATCGCACGCGCCACCGGCGCGGCGGGACCACGACCGACTTCATGCACGGCCAGCACCAGCATCGCCAGCAGCAGCGGCAGCACGTAATAGATCAGGCGATACAGCACCAGGGCGCCGGCCAGCGCTTCGGACGGCACGCGTCCGCCCAGCGCCACCAGCATCACCGCCTCGAACACGCCCAGGCCGCCCGGCACATGGCTGATCACGCCCAGCACCATCGCCGCCGCGTAGAAACCCACGAACGCGGGGAAGTCGATCGAACCGCTCGGCAGCAGCCACCACAGCACCGCCGCCGAGGCGACGATGTCCACCACCGATACCGCCAGCTGCTGCCAGGCCAGGCTAGGTGCCGGCAGACGGATGCGGATCGGACCGGCGACGAACTCGCCCTTGCGGCAGGCCCACATCAGTGCGGCGGCCGCCAGCAATGCCACCGCGCAGATCAGTTGCAGGGTCCACACCGGCATGTGCGCCAGCGGCGCCAGCGTGCCCGCGTCCAGCAGCACGCCGACCGCGCCGACCACGCTGATCCCCAAGCCAAAGGCCAGCGCGTTGAAGGCGATCGCACGCGAGATCAATCCGGCTTCCACGCCCGCCGCGCCATAGAGACGCAGCCGCACCGCGCCGCCGGTGAACACCCCCAGCCCGATCATGTTGCTCAGTGCGTAGGCGATGAATGCCGTCTTGGCCACCACCCGGTAGGGCACCCGCGCGCCGGCATAGCGCAGCGCCGAGGCGTCATAGAAGGTCAAAGAAAAGAAGCTCACCGCCGTGGCCAGCAGGGCCATGCCCAGCTTCCAGCCCTCCACCCCACGCACCGCGGCGATCACGTCTTCATAGGTGACCTGATGCGAGAGATCGACGAAGGTCTCGATGACCAGTCCTGCCACCACCAGCGCGGCCAGCCCGATCAACCACGGGCGGGCGCGCTGCAGGCGCGGCAGCCAGGTGTCCACGAAGGCACCACGTGCGCGCAGCTGCGACAGGGTCATGCGACTTCCATGCGGGGTTGACGGTGAAGCCGCGCATGATGCGCGCGCGGGCCGAGCGGCCGCAAGCCATCCGGACAAGCCTGCTTCATACCCGATGCACCCAATGCAGCCGCTCCCCGAGTCAGCGTCCAGCAGGGATTTTCACATGGGCGCCGCACGGCCCGTGTGCATGGTGGCCGCACATCCGCAGCAGGAGGGCTGCATGCCCCGTTCCCATGTCCTTGCCATGACCGTATTGGCCACTTCGCTGGCGTTGCCACTGTCACTGGCCGCGCAGCAACCCATGCCCATCGCCGAAACCGCGGCCGCCACCGGCAAGCTCGACGCCGCCGCGGCCAACAACGCCGCCACCCAGCAGGGGCCGTCGGCACTGCTGCGGCTGCAGGTGCTGCTGGATCGTGCGCATTTCTCGCCGGGCCAGATCGATGGCCAGGTCGGCTCCAACCAGCAGCGCGCCCTGCGCGGGTACCAGGCTGCGCACGGCCTGAAGGTGACAGGCGAACCTGACGCCGCCACCTGGCAGGCACTCAATGCCGACACCACCGCCGTGGTCGCCGACTACACGCTGACCGCCGAGGATATAGCCGGTCCCTACGTTCAGATCCCCAAGGACATCGCCAAGCAGGCCGGGCTCAAGGCATTGGGTTACACCTCGCTGGCCGAAGCCCTGGGCGAGCGCTTCCACGTCGCGCCCGATACCTTGCAGCAGCTCAATCAGGGGGTGGACTTTGGCCGTGTAACGGCCGGCACCGCAATCAAGGTGACCAACATCGGTGGCACCGAAGCCATTCCCAAGGCGGCCAGGATCGTGGTCGACAAATCCGATTCCACGTTGACCCTGCTCGACGCGCAAGGTAAGGCGCTGGCGCAGTTCCCGGTGACCTCGGGCAGCAAGCACGACCCGCTGCCGATCGGGGAATGGAAGATTCTGGGCACCTACCGCGATCCCACCTTTCACTACAACCCCAAGCTGTTCTGGGATGCCAAGAAGGGTGACAAGAAGGCCACCATCGCCGCCGGTCCGAATAACCCTGTGGGCCGGGTCTGGATCGACCTGTCCAAGGAGCACTACGGCCTGCACGGTACCGCCGAGCCGCGCAGCGTCGGCAAGAGCCAGTCACATGGCTGCGTACGCCTGACCAACTGGGACGTGCTGAAGGTCGCCGATGCGGTCGACAACACGGTGCCGGTCATCTTCCAGGAGTAAGTCGATGAAATTCCTGCTGACGCTGTTGCTGGGCATCGTGATCGGCGCGGTGGGCCTGCGCATGATCGAACGCACGCATGCGCTGCGGGCCGTGGGCATCGACGTGCAGCCCACGTCCACGCCGGGCACCGCCACGGCCGCCGTCGATGCAGCCGTGGCCCAGACCGATCCGGCCACGCCATCGCTGCAGATGGTGGGCGATGTCCAGCCTGCCTCGGTCCAGCCTGCATCGCCCGAAGCACCAGCCGGCGATGCCACCGATGCGCCGATCGGCAACGGCATCAAGCCGCAGTTGCGTGCACCCGATGCCGCGCCGATCGCAACGGACGCGCAGGCCATCCCGGGCCAGACCAGCACTGGCGGTCTGCTGCTGCCGGTGCAGGGCATCACCCGCAACGACCTGCACGACACCTTTACCGACGCGCGCAGCGAGGGCCGCGTGCACGATGCGATCGACATCATGTCGCCGGCAGGCACGCCGGTGCTGGCCGTGGCCGACGGCACGGTGGAAAAACTGTTCGACAGCAAGCGCGGTGGCCTGACCATCTATCAGTTCGAACCCACCGGCAAGCTCGCCTATTACTACGCACACCTGCAGCGCTACGCCGATGGCCTGAAGGAAAAGCAGGCCATCAAGCGCGGCGAGGTGATCGGTTACGTCGGCAGCACCGGCAATGCCAATGCGCAAGCGCCGCATCTGCATTTCGCCATCTTCCAGCTGGGGCCTGAAAAGCAATGGTGGAAGGGAATGGCGATCAATCCGTATCCGGTGCTGCATGACGGGGCGGCACCGTAAACCCGATTAGCCAGATCCGCCCCTTTTCATGTAGAGCGGCGCTTGCTCCGCTGGGGCTTTCCCTTGGCCTGACAGACAAGCAGCGGAGCAAGCTTCGCTCTACATGAGCCAACGGCAGCACGGAAAAAAGCCGGGCAATGCCCGGCTTTTTTTCGATCCTGCACCGGCCTTATTTGGCGCAGCCCTAGATCACGCCCTGCGCCGCTTCCACCACATGATCGACCGTGCAGTTGTAGAGCGGAGCTTGCTCCGCTGGGGTTTTCCCCTGATCTGATCGAACAGCAGCGGAGCAAGCTCCGCTCTACACAAGCCAACAGCAGCACGGAA
>JBIIHJ010000288.1:0-5416 GCA_044235875.1 Pseudoxanthomonas sp. | reverse complement strand
CTGCCACCGCCAGGCGCGCGGCAAGCGCCGCCGCTAGAAAGGCAGGCTGCCCGGCAGGCGCGGCGCGTCCGGGCCGGTCGGCGGTGCCTGGGCCTTGGGTGGCGCGGCGCGACCGGCAGCGGCTACCGCCTCGTCTTCGACGTTGACATAACCGACCTTTTTTACTTCGCCGGGGTCGATCGCCACCGCACTGCCGCCGGCCTTGCGCTCGGCCGACAGCGGACCGATGCCGGTGTCCTTGGGGATCACCACGCCTGCGTCCTCCAGTTCCTTCCTGGTGGCCGCGTCCATGACCTTGTCGGGCGCATGGCCGGCATCGTCGGACAGCTTGTTGAAGGCGGTGCCCTTGTCCCGGGCGAACTGCTGGGCACTGGCCAGGTCGGTCACGCTGCCTCCCTGGGACAACGCTGAGGCATCGTTCTGGATAAGCGCCTGTTGTGTCGCGATTTCCCGGTCGGCCGCATGCGCCCCACGCTGCACATCCTCGCCGGTCTCGCGCACATCATCCTTGGCGCCCTTGACCGTGTTGGCGACCATGCCGGCCTGGCCGATCTTTTCTCTGACCGGATCCCACGCCATGCCGGCGAAGTGATCGGCCATGCCGAACACCTTCAGCAGCAGGTTGAACATCGGGAAGGTCAGGTTGCGCGCCAGCAGCGCGGCGAAGCGCGGCAGGTGGCCGATGTAGGTCTCCATCGTCAGCGCCTTGCGGCCCAGCGTATCCAGCCACGGCACCAGCAGTTCCTCCAGCAGGTCGGTGGCCAGGAACAGGATCACGCCGTTGAGATAGCGGCCCTGGCTGCGCAGGAAGGCGTGGACCAGGTCGGCGGCCTTGTTTTCCAGTTCGTCCATGCCCGGCACCAGGCCACCGGTACCGAACTGGCCCTGGCCCAGGTTGTCGACGATGTCGGTGCCGCGCTTGCGCTCGGCCTTGGCCTGGTTGCTGCCCGGCTTGGTGCCCTTGCCGAAGATCAGCGCCCAGATCATGTCGACGATGCGTTCGGCGACGGCATCGTGCACCGCCGCCACCACCAGTGACGGCTCCGGCGTGCCGTAGCGGCCCATGATGTGCGCGTACACCTTGGGCAGCAGGGTCAGGGTGATGTCGCTGGTGATGTCCAGGTGGAACTGCATGAAGCCGGGCAGCGTGCGCTTGTCCTGGCCCAGCAACGCCGATGCCATGCCCTGCTCCAGAGCCACCGACAGCGCGCTGCGGTTGGGGAAATCCTTGTGCGGGGCTTTCAGCACGGAAAAGGCCTGGGAGAGCGCAGCGCCGGCTTCCGGTGGCAGTTTGGCCAGTTCGGATTCGGCCGTGGCCAAGAAGCCGCCAATATCCCCCAGCTTGTCACGCGCGGTGCCGCGCGCACCGGCGATGCTGTCCTTCAGGCTGCCCACCGGGCTGGCCGCATCACCACCGGGATCAAAGCTGCCATACGAGGGCACGCTGTTGAGCCCATCCTGTGCGTCCTGCAGCAGGTTTTCCGGCGCGCTCCTGGGCGCGTCGCCCTCGCCTTCGGCCGCAGGCGCATCGCGCAGGAACCAGATATCGAAGGTCGGCCGCCAGTCCTGCTCGATCGCCTGCACCGAGTAGTCGTGCACCACCTGCATCAGCGGCCACTCGAACGCGGTGCGCGCCTCGCTGAACATGGCCATGTAGGCGTCCTGCGCCTTGAACAGCCACTCGGGAATCTTCTTGACGACATCCGGCACCGCGCCGGGGATGAGGTTGGCGCCCGGCAACGTCGGCAGGCCCAGCCCCCCCCCGCTGCCGGGCTTGAGCGCGCTCATGCAGGTGACGTTGAAACTGGCCCACGCCTCGGTCAGCTTGACGCCCGCGGCGTGGATGTCGGTGTAGGTGGGCGCGTCGGTGTTGATCGGATCGATGGCCGCGCGCAGCTGGGTCAGGATCGGATCGATCGCCTCGGGCCCCTGCGAGGCCTGCTTGCCACCCCCCAGCAACGAGCCGGCGGTTTCCAGCATCGCGCCGGCCGCGCCCTTGGACGCCTTGACCTGGGTGAGCACCCGCTGCGCCGAACGCGCAAAGGCATAGAGCAGCACATCCTCGCGCACCAGGGCGTCGCGGAAGGCGATGCCGTGGCTGCCCGCTTCGCCGGGGAAATGATCGATGCCATCGGCATGGGCGTAGCTCAGATGCACGAACTCCAGCGGTGGCTTGGCGTCGAGCACGTTGTAGGGCGGGTTGCCGCCCGAGTCCGATCCGGAGGCCTCGTTCTGGACGGCGCGATCGGTGCCGCCGCCCGCGTCAGGATCCAGGCACGCGCCCTTGATGTAATGCGGCTCGCCCGGCGTTGCCTTGCCCGCCTGCCCGGCGAGGTCGCCGGCCACCGCATCGATCGCATCGCCCACCACGTTCTTGGTGGCCGCATCCGTTGCGCTTTTGACCGTGTCGCCGATTCCGCCCAGTGCCATGCCGTGTCTCCTTGGATATCGCGTGGGCTAGACGTGCAGGGCGTTGAGCCTGGCGCGGGTGGCGTCGTCGGCCTCGCCGGTTTCCTCCAGCGCGTTGGCCCGCTGGAAGCGCAGCAGCGCCTGCCTGGTCGCCTCGCCGATTTCGCCCAGCTCGCCTTTGCAGTCGAAGCCCAGGTTCTTCAGCCGATGCTGGACGCCGCTCACCTGATCGACCGGATCCAGCAGTCCCACGGCAAGCGTGTGTGTTTCGCGCCCACCGCCCAGCGACAGCTGCGCGCTGCCGACTTGGCCGGGAATCGGCTGGTCGATGCGGCCCTGGTCATCGGTGGTGCCGTTGATGACCGTATCGGCGAACGTCAGCGTGTAGGCCTCGTTCGCACGTGGCTTGCCCAGGCTGGTGAGCTGCAGCTTGAGCCGGGTCGGCTCGCCTTTGCGCTTGAAGGCATGGCGTGCGTCCGTCGGTCGCGCTTCCTGCCTGACACCCTTGGGCGGCAGGAACACGCGGTCGCCGCGCAGCAGCTGGTTGGGATTGCGCCGCTGGGCCTTGAGCTTGCCATTCTGGCCGTGCTCCCACAGCGTCTTCCACAGATAGCCATGACGCTTGGCGATGGACGCGATGCCTTCGCCCTCGCCTACGTCGTACCACTGCCCTTGTTCGGATTGGCCCATGGAACTGGCTCGACAGCGCGCCAGGTGCGCGCCCAGCCATGGTGGAGGCAACGCCCCCGCGCTTCGATCCCACAAACGCACTACCCATGCGCGTGCGCCTATGCCGTATTGCCAGGGCTCGTCAGCACCCGTGCACCTTGCGCAGCGCGGCCTGGGTCTGCGGACCGCAACGGCCATCGACCGTCAATGCATGGTCGCACTGGAATTCCTCCACGGCCGCGCGGAACAACCCGTCAGCGCGCGCCTGGTCCGAACCCGGCTCTGGACTTGCGCCATATCCCAGGTTGTCCAGTCGCTGGCACTGGCCGGCTGGAGTCTGGACGGGATCCAGGCCGCCCACCTGCAAGGCCATCAGCCATGGGTCCGGTGGCAATGCATCCAAGCCCGGGCACGTGCAGGACGCGCGCAACGTCGACAGGGCGATGTCCCGATCAATCCGGCCCTCGCCATCGCTATGGAGCGGCCATGGCGACGGATCGGTCTGCAACGTGCACGCCACCCGCGCGAGCGGTCCCCGGAAGGCCCGCTCCAGCACCAGGATCAGGCGCAGCGCCGGCCGCCCCACCTGGAACCGGTGTCGTGCGTCGGTGGCGCCGCTGACGCTGCCCTGCCTGAGCTGCGGGACCTCCAGCACGTCGCCCGGAGCCAGGATATTGGGATCTTCGCGCGCCGCGCGCAGGCCGGCATTGGCCGGGTCCTGCCACAGCGTCTTCCAGTCGGTGAACCCGTAGGCGCGCGCGATGGCGCCGATGTGTTCCCCAGGCTGCACGACGTGGGAGGTCATCGGTCCCCCGCGACCTCTGCGGGAGGCGCATCGGCCTGCGCGACGTAGACGGTCCGGTAATTGGTGAGCGCGCCGTCCAGGTCCACGCCCGCATCGGCATACAGGTACAGGTCGCACCAGGTCCCGGTTTCGACCTGCGCCTTGGGCACGGGCTGGTGCAGGGCCCACGACAGGAACCGCGATGCCGTCCTGAACCCCAGCGCATTGGGAATCGTCTGCACATCGGCCGGCTTGAAGCGCGGGGCATGCGCGGCGCTGTCGGCCTCGTTGCGCAGCTTGACGTCGTAACCGGCGTAACCGTCGGCGCCTGGATTGCCCAGGCGCGCCGTCCCCATCGTGTCCGGCAAGGCCTGCAGCGGCAGGCGCCCATGCACATTGACCTCGTGCTCATAGGGGTCGGGCGCGTAATACGGCACCCCCACCACCTCATGGAAGAACCACTTGAACGCCAGGTTGCGGTCCCCCCTGAGCAACTTGTCCATGGGCCGGTCCTGGTACCCAAGCTGCTCGCGCGTGGCCGCTTCCGCACGCGGCCAGTGCGTCGGTCGCCGTGGCTTGATGCGCGTGTAGATCGCAAAGTTCTCGGGACGGTAAACGCCCAGGTAGAGGTTGCGCGCCTTGGCACGCAGGGCCAGTGGCCAGTTGTAGTTGCGGAACAGCATCCAGCAGCCGATCGTGTTGATGATCCCGTGCAGGGTGTTGCCGGACATCACATCGGTCCCGTCCGGGCGCAGCACCCGGTTGTAGAGCGCCGCGTGGGTCTCGGTGCTGGGCTCGCAGCAGCCGATCTTGAACATCACCGGCGTCGGGTTGTCGCGCGCCAGCCACTCCCGCGGCGGCTTGTTGCCCTGCTGCGAATGCAGCAGCGCCTTGGTCGGCCCGTTGTAGAAGTTGAGCACGAAGTGGCGCGTATAGCTGACCAGGCTCGCGCCCTGCCCTGGGCCACGGCAATGGAACACCGCAAAGCTCGCATTGGCGATCACCTGGGTCAGGTGCTGCACGCAATAGTCCGCGCACATGTCCAGCCCCTGGTCGGGCATCAGGGTGATGAGGGTGACCAGCCGGTTGCCGTCATGCCTGGCCACCTCGTAGTTGAGCAGCATGCACTTCTGCGGTGGCGTCAGTCCGTCGATGAAGGCCTGCACGGGCGCCGGATCGAAGACGTAATCCTCGTCCGCGGGCCGGCCATCGCGGTTGCTCGGCATGCCGAACGTGTTGAATTCGTGCCGCATGATCCGGGTCAGCCTGGGATCGTCGGTCAACGTGATGTCGTCGACCAGCAGCACGTCGTGCTCGGTCGCCAGGACCGCATCACCTTCCACGCTGGTGCCGCGGATGGCATAGGTCAGCTGGAAACGGCGCGGCGCGTTCGGATCCGGGCATGCGACCTTCCAGCGCACGCGCAGCAGGCGTGGGTCGGCAGGCTGGCCTTCGCGCGGCGGCCGGGCCTCGGCCTCGGCCTGGACGGTCCAGGCGATGCCCTCGAACGGTGGATCCCCTGCCCAAGGGGTGGCTTGGAACTGGATCGTGACC
>JBIIHJ010000042.1:0-17678 GCA_044235875.1 Pseudoxanthomonas sp. | reverse complement strand
AGGCCCAGCACGAGCAGCATGATCTGCTGCTCGCCCATGCTCGGTGCCTCGTGGATCAGGTGCCACAGCTCCTTGGCGAACAGGAACACGTACACGCACTGCGCCAGGATCAGGCCCAGATACAGCGGCAGCTGCAGCCAACGCGAGGCGAAGATCAGGCCGGCGATGGGATGCAGCTTGGGGCGCGGTTGCGGCGACATGGGCGGAACGCTCCGTAACGTGGGCGCGGCAGCGTAGCGGTGGTACATGGCACTGCCAAGCGCGCGCGCCAAGTAACATCGAGTCCTTTCAGCACTGTAAGGAAAAGGCGCGATGCTCGACCTGTACTACTGGCCCACGCCCAACGGGCACAAGATCACCCTGTTCCTGGAAGAGGCCGGCCTGGACTACAGGATCAAGCCAGTGAACATCGGCGCCGGCGAGCAGTTCGCCGCCGATTTCCTGGCCATCGCGCCCAACAACCGGATGCCGGCCCTGGTCGACCACGCACCGGCCGATGGCGGCGCGCCGGTGAGCGTGTTCGAGTCCGGCGCGATCCTGCTGTACCTGGCCGAGAAGACCGGCAAGTTCCTGTCCACCGATGCGCGCGTGCGCGTGCAGACGCTGGAATGGCTGTTCTGGCAGATGGGGGGGCTGGGGCCGATGCTGGGCCAGAACCACCACTTCACCCAGTACGCGCCGGAAAGGATTCCCTACGCGATGGAGCGCTACGTCAACGAGACCCGGCGCCTGTACGGCGTGCTGGACAAGCGCCTGGCCGGACGCGACTTCATCGCAGGCGACTACTCCATCGCCGACATGGCGGCCTATCCCTGGATCGTGCCGCACGCCCGGCAGCAGATGGATCTGGTGGATTTCCCCAACGTGCAGCGCTGGTTCGACGCGATTGCCGCGCGCCCGGCCACGACCAGGGCCTACGCGCTGGGTCCGCAGGTCAATCCGGCGGCAGGCGCGCCATTGACCGAAGAACAGCGCAAGCACATGTTCGGCCAGCCGGCGAAGTAAGCGCGGGCGTCTGGAGGGAGTGATGCAAGCTGAAAACCGCTGCAGCGGCTCTTACCTGTAGAGCGGAGCTTGCTCCGCTGGGACTTTCCCGATGATCCGGCTGTAGAGCGGAGCTTGCTCCGCCGGGGCTTTCCCGATGATCCGGCTGTAGAGCGGAGCTTGCTCCGCCGGGGCTTTCCCGATGATCCGGCTGTAGAGCGGAGCTTGCTCCGCTGGGGCTTTCCCGATGATCCGGCCCAAATGCAGCGGAGCAAGCTCCGCTCCACAAGGAAACCGAGGCGTGACTTGAAGAGATGGTTGCTCCCACGTCCATTTCCGGCATCGACGATGATGCCCATCCCCTGTCCCGCCACGCCCCCATGACACTGGCCAATCCGACCCTGCTGACGCTCGATGCCATCACCGGCGATGCGCCGCTCAGCGGACCCACGCTGCTCAAGCCGAAGGTCTCGCCGGACGGGGCGCGCGTGACGTATCTGCGGGGGCGCGCCGATGACCGCCACCGGCTTGATCTGTGGACGTTCGACGTCGCCGCTGCCCAGCATCGGCTGCTGGTCGATGCCGCCCGGTTGCTGCCGGGCATCGAGGCCTTGAGCGATGAGGAAAAAGCCCGTCGCGAGCGCCAGCGCATCGCCGCCTATCGCGGCATCGTCGATTACCAGTTCTCGCCCGATGGCCGCCGGCTGCTGTTTCCGCTGGGCGGCGAGCTGTACCTGTTCGACCTGGAAGCGGCCGACGCCGACGCGGTGCGCCAGCTCACCCATGGCCAAGGATTCGCCACCGATCCCAAGGTCTCGCCCAGGGGCGGCTTTGTCAGCTTCATCCGCGCACGCGATCTGTGGGTGGTCGACCTGGCCGACGGTGCGCAGGTGCAGCTGACCTTCGATGGCAATGGGGTGATCGGCAATGGCGTGGCCGAGTTCGTCGCCGACGAGGAGATGGCGCGCCACACCGGCTATTGGTGGGCGCCGGATGACAGCGCCATCGCGTTCGCGCGCATCGATGAATCGCCGGTGCCGATCAAGCAGCGCCACGAGGTCCACGCCGACCGCACCGAGGTCATCGCACAGCGTTATCCGGCCGCAGGCGAGGACAACGTGCGCTTGCAGCTGGGCGTGATCGCGCCGCGTGCGGCGGCCAAGCCGCAGTGGATCGATCTGGGCGATGACCCGGATATCTACCTGGCGCGCGTGGACTGGCGCGATGCCGGGCGGCTCACCTTCCAGCGCCAGTCGCGCGACCAGCAGACGCTGGACCTGATCGAACACACGCTGGCCAGCGGCCACCGGCGCACGCTGCTGACCGAGACCTCGCCCACCTGGGTGCCGCTGCACGATGCGCTGCATTTTCTGGACGACGGGCGTTTTGTCTGGGCGTCCGAGCGCAGTGGCTTCCTGCATCTGTATCTGGGCAACGAGGATGGCAGCACGCTCACCGCGCTGACCGCAGGCGACTGGCCGGTGGATGCGCTGCTGGCCGTCGATGCGCAGGCGGGCCTGGCGTATTTCAGTGCCGGGCTGGATGGCGACGTGCCGTCGCCGACCCAGGCGCAGCTGTTCTGCGTACCGCTGGACGGCGGTCCGATCCAGCAGCTCTCGCACACCCAGGGCATGCACGGCGCCAGCTTCTCGCGAGATGCGCAGGTCTACGTCGACAGCTGGTCGAGCACGGCCGTGCCGCCGCAGCTGAGCCTGCATCACGCCCATGGCGGAAAGATCGCCACGCTGGTGGCCAACGACCTGCGCGACCCCAACCACCCGTACGCGCCGTACCTGGCGGCGCAGCAGCCGCTCGAATTCGGCACGTTCCTCGCCGCCGATGGCCGCACGCCGCTGCAGTACAGCCTGATCAAGCCGCGCCGGTTCGATCCGGCGCAGCGCTATCCGGTGGTGGTGTACGTCTACGGCGGACCGGCCGCGCAGACGGTCACCCAGGGCTGGCCCAGCCGCAGCGATGCCTTGTTCAACCAGTACCTGGCCCAGCGCGGCTACGTGGTCTTCAGCGTGGACAACCGCGGCACGCCGCGACGCGGGCGCGACTTCGGCGGCGCCCTGTACGGGTGCCAGGGCACGGTGGAAGTGGCCGACCAGCTGGCCGGGATCGCCTTCCTCAAGACCCTGCCGTGGGTCGATCCGGCGCGGATCGGCGTGCATGGCTGGTCCAACGGCGGCTACATGACCCTGATGCTGCTGGCGCAGGCACCGCACGCCTATGCCTGCGGCGCGGCCGGCGCGCCGGTCACCGACTGGGCGCTGTACGACACCCACTACACCGAGCGCTACATGGGACAGCCGCAGGCCAATGCCGGCGGCTATGCACAGGCCAGCGTGTTCACCCACGCCGGCGGCATCGCACCCGGCGCGCTGCTGTTGCTGCACGGCATGGCCGATGACAACGTGCTGTTCTCCAACAGCACCCGGTTGATGAGCGCGCTGCAGGCGGCGGGCACGCCATTCGAGCTGATGACCTTTCCTGGCGCCAAGCATGGCCTGCAGGGCGCGGACCTACGTTATCGCTATCGGCTGACCGAGGATTTCTTCGCCCGCCGCCTTCTTCCTGGGACCTGACCCATGCATGCAACGATCGCGACCGAGCGCACCTGGTGGCAGCGCCATTGGAAGTGGTGCGTCCCGGTCATCCTGGTGCTGCTGCTGGGGTTGTTCCTGGCGATGATCCTGGCGGTGTTCAGCGCGATCCTCGGGGTGATCAAGCACAGCACGCCTTACCATGATGCGGTCCAGATCGCGCGCCAGGACAGCGCCGTCCAGGCCCTGCTCGGCACGCCCATCCACGAAGGCTGGATGCCCAGCGGCCAGATCAACACCCATAACGACGCGGGCGAGGCCAGCCTGCGCATCGCCCTGCACGGCCCGCGCGGGGAGGCCGAGCTGACCGTGCAGGCCACCCGCCAGCACAAGGTGTGGCACTACCAGACCCTGGAAGTCCGCGCGCCCGGCCAGGCGCCGATCGCGTTGCCGGCGCCCTGACGCTCACCGCGGGCACACGCGCCGGCGGGGACGCTGCGGCCACCGTCCCTGCAGGAGCCGCCCATGCTCAGGATCACCCGCCCCGCGCCCAACCGCCTGGATCTGGAACTGGATGGCGCCCTGGACAGCGCCGCCATGCGCGCCGCGCTGGACAGCTTCGCCGACCATGCCGTGGGCATCGAACACGGCCGCATGCTGTATCGCATCGTCGATTTCGACCTGCCCTCGCTGGGCGCGATCGGCGTGGAAGTGACCCGCCTGCCGCAGTTGCTGTCGCTGGTGCGCCGCTTCGACAAGGCTGCCGTGCTCACCGACACACGCTGGGTTGGCAAGGTGAGCGAGCTGGAAGGGCGGCTGTTCCCTGGCCTGCGGATCAAGGCCTTCGACCCGGGCCAGGTCGCCCAGGCCGAAGCCTGGCTGGCCGAACCGTCATGACCCCATGACCTCCAGCCGATTGCGGGCATGGCCGCCGGTGCGTAGGGTCGCCGGCACCTTCCTTGTCGTGCATCGGATGCCCTCATGATCAAGCCGCTGGTCCTGGCCCTCGCTCTGGCGCTGTGCGCGCCGCTGCCCTCCCTTGCCGCGCAAGCCAAGCCTGCCACGTCGGCGCCGGCCTGGGTCGCGCGCAGCAACCAGCAGGCGCAGCGGCTGCTCGATGCACAGGCCAGCTTCATGCCGGAGTTCGCCAGCTCGGTGGGCCTGGCCGCCTACGACGCCAAGGTCGCCGACCTGGGGCCGGACCAGCCGGCCCGCTACCGCGCGGCGATGGAAGCGGCCAAGCGCCCGCTGCAGGCCGCGCTGGCCACCGAACGCGATCCCAACGTCCGCCAGGACCTGGAGATCCTGCTGCACGCCACCGACGAAAGCATCGAAGGCAGCAAGCTCAACGAAGCACTGATGATGCCGTGGCTGGACGCGCCGCAGTCGGTGTTCAACGGCATCAACGACCTGCTGTCCGAGCAGGTCCCGGCCGCGCGCCGGGCCAAGGCGCTGGATCGCCTCAAGGCCTATGTCGGCACCGCGCCGGGCAGCACCGCCTTCACCACGCTGGCGCAGCAGCGCTACGAGGAGAAGCTTTCCAACCCGGCGCTGCTGCAGCCCACCAGGCTGGAAGTCGAGCGCGCGCTGTCCAATGTGGACACCTACGTCGAGGGCATCGGCGAATTGTTTGCCCAGTACAAGATCGCCGGTGCCGAGCCGACCCTGGCGCGCATGGCCGAGCAGCTCAAGGCCTACGGTGAGTGGACCCGCAGCACCGTGCTGCCCAAGGCGCGCACCGACACGCGCCTGCCGCCGGCGTTGTATGCGTTCCAGCTCAAGCAGTTCGGCATCGGCATCGACCCGCAGCTGCTGATACAGCGCGCGCAGGTCGAGTACATGGAAACCCGCGCGGCCCTGCAGCAGATCGCACCGCTGGTGGCCAAGGAAAAAGGGATCGACGCCACCGACTACCGCGCGGTGATCAAGGCGCTCAAGCGCGGCACCATTCCCAACGACCAGCTGGAAGCGCACTACCGCGGCGTGATCGACCGGATCGATCCGATCATGAAGGCCCAGCGCATCGTCACCGTGCCCAGGCTGCCGCTGCAGATGCGCCTGGGATCGGCCGCCGAAAGCGCCGCCCAGCCGGCGCCGCATTACCTGCCGCCGCCGCTGGTGGGCAATACCGGCCAGCAGGGCCAGTTCGTGTTGCCGGTCGGCAACCCGTCGGCCGATGGCAAGGACGCGGGCGCCCAGTACGACGACTTCAACTTCGGCTCGGCCGCCTGGACACTGACCGCGCATGAAGGCCGGCCCGGGCATGACCTGCAGTTCGCGGCGATGGTCGAGCGCGGCATCTCGCTGGCGCGCACGCTGTTCGCGTTCAACTCGGTCAACGTCGAAGGCTGGGCGCTGTATGCCGAAGCCGAAATGGTCCCGTACGAACCGCTGGACGGGCAGCTGATCGCGCTGCAGTTCCGCCTGTTGCGCGCAGCGCGCGCGATGCTCGACCCGATGCTCAACCTGGGCCTGACCGACCGCGAGACCGCGCGCGGGGTGCTGGAGCACGATGTCGGCCTGTCGCCGGCCATGGCCCGCCAGGAGCTGGACCGTTATACCTTCAACGCACCCGGCCAGGCCGGCAGCTACTTCTACGGCTACAGCCGGATCCTGGAGCTGCGCATGCAGACCGAACTGGCGCTGGGCGACCGGTTCGATCGGCAGGCGTTCAACGACTTCCTGCTGGATCAGGGCCTGCTGCCGCCGGAACAGCTGGCCGAAGCGGTGAGGTCGCAGTTCGTGCCCAAGTACAAGGCCAAGCCGTAGCGGCTCGGGCCAATGTAGAGCGGAGCTTGCTCCGCTGGGGCGTTCCCGATATGCCGACCGGAGAGCAGCGGAGCACGCTCGGCTCTACAAGGGCAACACGGACTGAGGCACGCCCGCCGCACCCGCAGCGCATTCACTCCGTGCGCGGCGGCTGCACCTGCGGACGATCGTTGAGCGGATTCTCCGCGCCCGGCGGCACGTAGATCGCCACGCCGGCGCCCTGCTTCTGCTGGGTCGGAATGCCGATCCCGATGCCGCCGCCGACATGGCCACCGTAGCTGCCGCCGCCGACCGACACGCCGCCAGGCGAGCGCGCCCCGGTGCCGACGCCGATCAGCACCACGCCATTGGCGCCCAGCTTGGCCGCTTCGTTCTTCAGGCGCTGGACCACCGCGTCGGTCTGGCCCTGGGTGCCGAAGCCGACCGCGCTCTTGGCATCGAGCTGGGCGATCTGGATCGAACCCGGGGGCACGGCCGTGTAGATGCGCACCGTCGACGGATCGACCGGTGGACGCGCGTCGGACAGCATCACCTTGGAAGTGCCGGCGCAGGCGGCCAGGGACAACAGCAGGACAGTGGCAATGGCGGGACGCAGGTTCATGGCACACCTATCAGGGCAGCGAGTCGGCGAAGACGCCGTGGGTGGGCCAGATGATCCGGCGCAGGCACTGAATCCGACCCGACGCGACAGTGCACCCGCCCGCGCCACCGCCGCGTGAGGAATCCAGCGCCTCCCTCGACATCGCGACAACGCGCCGCCAATCAGCACGCGCCGCGCCGCCCGATCGCCCAAACGCACGCTGCCGGCGTCAGCCGGCAGCGCGATCAGACTCAAGGGTCTCAGTCGAAGCCGGGCAACCGCCCGGCCCCGTTCGAGGGACCGGCGATCAGTCCAAGGCGAACACCCACACGCTCCCGCCTTCGGGCACCTTCTCGTCCCAGCCGGCCAGGGCGTGCATCTTGCCCTGGATCCACTGCGCGTCCACGCCGTAGCCGGAGACCACGGCGATGTACTGCTTGCCGTCGATGGAGAAGCTGGAGGGCGGGGAGATGATGCCCGACGGGGTCGGGAACTCCCACAACAGCTTGCCGCTGGCCGCGTCGTAGGCACGGAACATCTTGTCGTTGGTGCCACCGGCAAACAGCACGCCGCCAGCGGTGGTCAGGATCGAGCCGAAGTTCCACGACTTGGCGTACTTCTCGCGCCAGACTTCCTTGCCGCTGTCCACGTTCCAGGCCTGGATGCCGCCGATGTGGTCGAAGCCTTCCTTCACCGACAGGTCCAGCTTGTTGATGTCGGCACCGGCCGACCACTGGCCCGGGATGATCGGCTGGATGATGCCGGTCAGGGTCAGGCAGTGGTTGTCGTTGTACGGGATGTACAACATGCCGGTCTTGGGATTGTAGGCCTCGTACGGCCAGTCCTTGCCGCCCCACAGGCTCGGGCAGTAGGTGTGGGTTTCACCGGTATGCGGCTTGGCGTCCAGGTTGTAGGTGGGGCGGCCGGTCTTGGGATCGACGCTGGTGAACACCGTGTTGGTCACGTACGGCTCGGACTTGTCGTAGGTGATCTTGCCCTTGGCGTCGCGGTCCAGCCAGTAGATCCGGCCGTTGCGCTGGGCGCTGATCATGCCGCTGACCTTCTTGCCGTTCTTGGTGTATTCCACCAGCGTCGGCGCATTCATGCCGGCCCAGTCCCAGGAATCGTTCCAGTGGTACTGGAAGTGGCTGATGATGTTGCCGGTCTTGGGATCCAGCGCCAGCACCGAGGCCAGGTACAGGTTGTCGCCGGGACGCTGGTCGCCCATCCACGGGCCACCGTTGCCCACGCCCCAGTAAATGACCTTGTTCTTGACGTCGTAGTTGCCCGGCATCCACATCGTGCCGCCGCCGTGCTTCCACGCGTCCTTCCACTTGCCTTCCTGCGGCCAAGTCTTGTAACCCTCTTCGCCGGGCGCCGGCACGCTGTAACGGGTCCAGGCCAGCTTGCCGGTTTCGGCATCGAAAGCCTTGAGGAAACCGCGCACGCCGAACTCACCGCCGGACGGGCCGATGATCACCTTGCCCTGCACCACCAGCGGTGCCGAGGTGATGTAGGCGCTCTCGGTTTCCCAGTCGCAGACCTGCGCTTCCCAGACCAGCTTGCCGGTCTTGGCATCCAGCGCGCTGAGCATGCAATCCACGCTGCCGACATAGACCTTGTCGCCGTACAGCGACACGCCGCGGTTGGTGCGATGCAGGGCGCCGATGCCCTCGGGCACTTCGCGCTGAAAATGCCACAACGGCTTGCCGGTCTTGGCGTTGTAGGCAAACACATGGTTGTGCGGCGTGGCCACGAACATGTATTCGCCGTTGACGATTGCCGGGGCCTCGTGGCCGGAGAGCACGCCGGTCGCCGCCGACCACACCGGCTTGAGCTTGGACACGTTGGCCGTGGTGATCTGTTCGAGCGGGCTGTAGCTCCAGCCGGCGTAGTTGCCCTTGGTCAGCAGCCAGTTTTCAGGCTCCGGACTGGCCAGGCGTGCATCGGTGACGGGTTGGTAGTCGGCGGCCGCGGCGAGCGGGACCGAGGCGATGGTCGCGACAAGCGCGGCCGTGATCAGCAGCAGTTTCATGCGTTTCCTCCCGGTAGAGCGTTGGTTGGGGTGCAAGGGGACGTGGGGGGACGTGGGTGTGTGGTGCAGATCAGCTGGTCGGTGGACCCAGCGGGCCGTCGAACTTGCCGGCGACCACGATGGCGCCGTCGGTCAATGTCAGCGGCAGCATCGCCAGGCGGCGCGTGGCCGGTCCCTGCGCCACCGCGCCGCGGTCGGTGGCATCGAAGATCGAGCCGTGGCAGTTGCACACGATCTTGGTCTTGTCCGGATGCAGGGTGGTGATCGGGCAGCCGTAGTGGGTGCACAGGGAGGAAAAGGCGACGATGCCGTCGGCCGCGTTCTTGGCGCTGGACGGCTTGAGCTGGTCGGGCGTGAGCCGCACCACGGTCAACAGGTTGGCCTTGGCCAGCAGCACCTTGCCGTCGGGCGACAGCGGATAGGCCAGGACCGGCTCGGCGCCGACCTGGACATCGTCCGGCTTGACCTCCTGGTCCTTGCGATCGCCGAGCATGAAAGCGAGCTTGTCGCCGACTTCCGGCTTGCGCACCGGCGTGGCCTGGGCCAGCGCCACGCCGGGGATAGCCAGCGCCGACAGGGCCAGCGCGCCGGTCAGCATGGTGCGTCGTGCCGGATCGCGCGGCTGGTCCTTGTCCGAGGCGCAACAGGCGCACGCGCAGGGAGGGAGAATCTGGTGGTTCATGCGGTTGCCTCGTGCGTCAGGTCGTCTGCAGGTAGACGACGTGGGTTTCGGTGAATTCGTACAGGCCATGCTTGCCGTCGGCCCCGCCGATGCCGGACTTGCGCCGACCGGCGTGGAAGCCCTGCATGGCCTCGAAATGCTCGCGGTTGATGTAGGTCTCGCCGAAGCGCAGCTCGCGCACGGCCTGCATCGCCGAGTTGATGTTGCGGGTGAAGATCGACGAGGTCAGGCCCACCTCGGAATCGTTGGACAGATCGATGGCCTCCTCAAGCGAATCGACCACCTGGATCGGCAGCACCGGGCCGAAGATCTCCTTGCGCATGATGTCCATGTCCTCGCGCGCATCGACGATCAGGGTGGGTTCGTAGTGCAGGCCCTGGCCCAGGTCGGCGCGGGCACCGCCGGTGACCACGGTGGCCCCGTCGCGCTTGGCCTGCTCGACCATCGCGGCGACCTTGTCCAGGCCAGCTTGGTTGATCAGCGGGCCCATGTGCAGGTCGTCACGTGCCGACGGGTCGCCGTACTGGGTGGCCTTGAAGTGCTTGGCCAGACGGTCGACCAGCGCCTCGTGCGCGCCGCGTTCCACGTACACGCGCTCGGCGCAGTTGCAGACCTGTCCGGTGTTGATCACGCGCGAGTCGTAGATCGCCTTGGCCGCGATGTCCAGGTCGGCATCGGCCAGCACGATCGCCGGCGCCTTGCCGCCCAGCTCCAGGTTGACGCGGGTCAGGTTGCGACCGGCGGCCTGCATGATGTGGCTGCCGGTGGCGATGCTGCCGGTGAAGGTGATCAGGCCGACGTCACTGTGGGTGACCAGTGCCTCGCCAGTGGAGCGGCCCAGGCCGCTGACCAGGTTGAACACGCCCTTGGGCAGGTCGGTCTGGGCCAGCAGTTCGGCAAAGGCGAACGCGTTGAGCGGCGTTTCCTCGCTGGGCTTGATCACGATGGTGTTGCCGGTGACCAGCGCCGGGGCCACCTTGCGCGCGATCAGGAAGAACGGGAAATTCCACGGCAGGATGCCGGCGACCACGCCGATCGGCTTGCGCATCAGGAAGATGTGCTCGTTGACGCGATCGCTGGTGATGACCTCGCCTTCCAGGCGGCGCGCCCACTCGGCCATGTAGTCCATGTAGTCGGCGGTGAAGTCCACTTCCACCTGCGCCAGCTGCTGGGTCTTGCCCTGCTCGCGCACGATGATCCCGGCCAGGTCGGTGCGATGCTCGCGCAGCTTGGCGGCGATGCGGCGCAGGTGGCCGGCGCGCTCGATGGCGGGCCTTCTTTCCCACGCCGGCTGCGCGCGGCGCGCGGCCTGCACGGCGGCATCGACTGTGGACGCATCGCTGTCGGGTACCTGCGCCAGCACCGCGCCGGTGGCCGGATTGAAGACGTCCACGGTGGCGGTGCCGCTGTCGACGAAGGCGCCGTCGATGTAGTTCTTGTAGGTCGTGGTCATGAGCTCTTTCTTCCGTGTTGTTGTTGTCTTGATTCGATGTCGACCGTGGGGAATCACGCTTTACGGGTGAGCCGCGCGCCCGGCCGGCGCGCAGGGACTGCGCGGGCCAGGCAGGCGCACGGGCTCAGAACACGTAGGCGTATTTGAGATAGACGCCGTTGTTGACGCTGTGGTTCTTGCCTGCCAGCGAGGTCGAATAGCGCACCGCGATGGACTGGTTGGAGAAGGTGTGGAACATCAGGCCCGGTCCGCCATCGACCACCCAGCCGCTGGGCAGGCCGTCGTTGGCATCGCTGTAGTCGCCATCGATGGCGATGAACGGCTCCAGGTGCTCGCTGACGCGATAGGAAAAGCGGTTGTTGGTGTGCCAGCTCAGGCCCGGCTTGATGCCGTTGTCGCGCTCGCTCTGCCAGACCAGGCCGGCGTCGCCGGTCCAGTTGGCCTTCTCACTCATCTTCCAGTCCCAGAACACGCTGGACAGGTTCTTCCAGTTGGTATCGCTGACGCGGTCGGTGCCGACCGGGATCTGCAGGAACGACTGGAAACCCAGGGTCAGGTTCTTGCTGGGCTTGTACCAGATGGCAAAGCCAGTGAGCGGGTCGCCGATGCCGCTGATGCTGCGGTCGTCCTCGTTGACCGCATTGCGGTTGCGGATGCCGACCTCGGGCACGATGACTTCCCAGGCCAGGCCGATGTTGCGGTTGGATTCGGGCGTCCAGAAGCGCACGTATTTGGACAGGCCGCTGATGACCTTGTTGTCCGAGCCGTCGGCGCGATCGCCCTGGCTGTCGAACACGCGGGCATTGTTCTGGTAGCTGCCGTACTGCACGAACACGTTGAACGGTTCGAAGTCGACCGGCAGGTCGTACTCATGCGGACCGATGACATCGAACGTGGTCTGGGCCTGGACGGCACCAGCACAGGTCAACGACAGCGCAGCGCACAACCGCAATGCGGTCCTGCAGCCACGACGCCGGCTTTGCGTCGAATGATGATTCATGCAGCACTCCCTCCCGAGTGGTGTTGGACCCGTCGCAGCGCAGCGCGAGGGCGATGCGGTGCGGCGGTCGAACGTTCGCGACAGCGGCAGGGGCCGCAGCGGATCGCGTGGAGGACAAGAGCAATTGCCGTGCCATGTTTTCAGAGCGCGTCAAAATCTCTGCAAATCCCTTGGAAACAGCCACTTGGAAGATTGATGCACAGGTGCGCAAGCCCACGCTTGCGACAGCCGCATCGAGACACGTGTGACAGTGGCCTGCGACACGTGTCGCATGCTTGGGCGTGCATGCGAGCGAATCGAACACCGGGTGGATGCGATTGGTCGGACCACGCCCACCGCTACAGCGCCCGCACGCAAGGCGCACGACAGGGCATATCGCGGGAATCGGCCCGATGCGATGCACCGGGCCGGGAAACGCGCTCGGGTAGTCAGGAGGCCTGCGTCGGCGAAACGATCTGCAGGCGCTTCATGCGGCGATACACCGTGGCGCGGCAGGTGCCCAGGTCGCGGGCCACTTCGGTGATGTTCCAGCGCTGGCGGCGCAGCGCATCCATAAGCACATCGCGTTCGGAATCCGATTCCTGCAGCATCGCGGCCGGCCGGATGTCCGCGGCCAGCAGCGGCACACCGACCTGCTCGCGTGGATCGTAGCTGCCGAAGATTTCCTGCGGCAGGTGCTGCGGCTCGATTGACTCGCCATCGGCGATCGACAGTGCGAAGCACAGCACGTTGCGCAGCTCGCGGATGTTGCCCGGCCAATCGTGATCGACCAGCAGCGCCATCGCCGCATTGCTGATGTCGGCGGTGGTGTCCATCGCCTGCGCTTCGGCCTGCAGGAGGTGACGGATCAGGAAACGGATGTCGCGACGCTCACGCAGCGGCGGCAGGGCCAGTGTCGCCCCGCACAGGCGGTAATACAGGTCTTCGCGGAAGGTGCCGGCGGCGATCTGCTTGCGCAGGTCGCGGTGCGAGGCGGCGATCACGTTGATGTCCACGCGGATCGGGCGCTCGCCCCCCAGGGGCATCACCTCGCGTTCGGCCAGCACCCGCAGCAGGCGTGTCTGCAGCATCAGCGGCATGTCGCCGATTTCGTCCAGGAACAGCGTGCCACCATCGGCGCGCTGGATCAGGCCCTTCATGCCCTTGCTGCGCCCGCCGGTGAAGGTGCCCGGCTGATAGCCGAACAGCTCGCTTTCGATCAACGAATCGGGGATCGCCGCGCAGTTGACCGCGATGAACGGACGCTCGGCGCGCTTGCCCGAGGCATGCAGCGCGTGCGCCAGCACTTCCTTGCCGGTGCCGGTCTCGCCCTGCAGGAAGATGCTCACCGGCTTGTCGACCAGGCGCGTGGCGCGTTCGATCAGCTGATCCATGCGCGGATCGCCGCCGGAGAGCCGGCGCAGCGGCTCGCCGCGCTTGGGATCGGCCAGGACCTCGCTTTCCACCGTCTGCAGGCGGCGCGGCGCGGCCTTGGGCGTGATCACCGAGACGTGATACCCGCGGCCGTCGCGCGTGGTCACGATGGCATGGTCGGCACCGGCAGTGCCCTTGGTCAGGCGCCAGATGTCGTCCACGCGCGAGCCGAACACCGCGGTCAAGTGACTGTCGATCACCACCGGGCGGCTGTCGCCAATCCGCTGCGGCGCGACGCCCAGCTGCAGCTGCGCGCGTGCGCCGGAGTTGGCGCCGACGATGCGGCCATCGCGGTCCACTGCCAGCATCAGTTCGCCACAGACATCCACCAGCGGACCGGCCGTGCCCAGGCGCAGGATCCAGTGGTCGCGGAAGTGCTGGATGAAGTTGGCGTCCTCGATCATGCGCGCGTACAGCACGATCATGTGCCGGGCCAGGTGCTGGCTTTCGCGCTTGTCGGGCGAGGACAGCGCCGAGACGTCCAGCGCGCCCATGAAGGTGCCCATCGGGTCGTACAGCGGCGTGCTGGTGCAGCTCAGGCCGACGTGGCCGATGTAGAAATGGTCTTCGCGATGGCAGGTCAGCGTGGTGCGCTCGGCAATGCAGGTGCCGATGCCATTGGTGCCGGCGTGGACCTCATTCCAGTTGGCGCCCAGGGCCAGGCCGGCGCGGCGCAGCGGCGCATCCCAGGTGTCGTTGCCGATGTAGTCCAGGGTCACGCCTTCGGCATCGGTCAGCAGCAGGACATAGTTCAGCTCGGACACGTGCTTGTACATCTGCTCCATGCCGGCGCGGGCCACATGCAGGTGTTCCTCGTGCTGCTGGCGACACTCGCGCAGGCGCTGGGAGGTTTCGATGCGCACGTCCGGACGCATCGCCGGATCCAGCGCGTGCTCGTTGGCGCAACGACGCCACGAGCGATGGATGAGATCGGTGTTGGGATCATGGACGATCGGCATGGGCGATGCGCGCACCACCTTCAGGACCGTCTCCACGTGCTGGCGCGCGTCTGTCATGGCGTCGCTTCCCTCTCAGGTTCGCTAGCGGTACAGCGGTTGGTCGGACCAATGTGCGCCGGTGCCCTGCAAGCAGCCGTATGGCGCGATTCCCAAGGTCCGACGTTCCCCTCCGTCGGATGTCAGTCTGCGCGCGACTGGATCAGCCGACTGACGTTGGGGGGCGATCGTACGCGCGCAATCTGCGCCCCACAACGCGTTTCGGTGTTGCGTTGCGGCATATCGCGGTGATGCGCATGCAGCGCGGTGTGGCCTGGTGTGTTGGCCGCTCGGTCGTGCGGATGGTGGACGCAGGCATCGGCGCCGGCGCGAGCGCGTGGTCGTCCACATCGCCGCATGCAAGCCATCGCTGGCTGCAAACACGTCAGTGGCACCTGGCGTTGGACGCGGGTCGCCGTAGGCGCAGGGGTATCATGTGCGTCTCTGCTGGAGCCTGATCGATGTCCTATCCCGCCCACCGTCCGCGCCGCATGCGCCACGACGATTTTTCGCGCCGGCTGATGCGCGAAAATACCCTGACCACCGACGACCTGATCCTGCCGGTCTTCGTGCACGAAGGTGAAGGCCGCATCCCGGTGCCGTCGATGCCGGGCGTGGAGCGGCTGTCGGTGGACGAGCTGCTGCGCGTGGGCGAGCAGGCGCTGGAACTGGGTGTGCCGGTGCTGGACCTGTTCGGCGTGCCCGACCCTGCCGCCAAGACCGCCGACGGCCGCGTGGCCTGGGACGAGAACGGCATCATCCAGCGCGCCGCGCGTGCGCTCAAAAGCCGCTTGCCCGAACTGGGCCTGATGACCGACCAGGCGCTGGACCCGTACACCACCCACGGCCAGGACGGCCTGATCGACGAGGCCGGCTACATCCTCAACGACGAGACGATCCAGGCGCTGGTCAAGCAGTCGCTCTCGCATGCCGCCGCCGGCGTGGACATCCTCTCGCCCAGCGACATGATGGATGGCCGCATCGGCGCGATCCGTACCGCGCTGGAAGGGGCTGGCTTCATCCACACCCGGATCATGGCGTATTCGGCCAAGTACGCTTCGGCGTTCTATGGCCCCTTCCGCAGCGCGGTCGGCAGCGCCGGCAACCTGGGCAAGGGCAACAAGTTCACCTACCAGATGGACCCGGCCAACCTGGACGAGGCGCTGCATGAGATCGCGCTGGATCTGGAAGAAGGCGCGGACATGGTGATGGTCAAGCCCGGCATGCCGTACCTGGATGTCGTGCGCAAGGTGAAGGACACCTTCCACCGGCCGACCTTCGTCTACCAGGTGAGCGGTGAGTACGCGATGCTCAAGGCGGCCGCGGCCAATGGCTGGCTGGACGAGCAGGCGGTGATGATGGAATCGCTGCTGGGCTTCAAGCGCGCGGGCGCCGACGGCATCCTGACCTACTTCGCCTTCGACGCGGCCAGGCTGCTGCGCCAGCGGCAGGGCTGAGGCATGGACACCGCCATGGCGATGCAGGCGTTGCTGGGCCTGCCGATGGTCTGCGCCACCGCCTTCGCGCTGGTGGTGGCATTGATCGCCCCGCAGGTGCCGGGCCGTGGCCTGGCCCGCTGGGGCGCGGCGCTGATGCTGGTCAGCCAGCTCGGCGCGCTGGCGGTCAGCGTGGGCCAGATGGCGCTGATCCAGCACAGTCTCTCCAGCGGCGGCGGCCTGCGCCAGGCGCAGGTCGTGATCGGCGTGGTCCACATGGGCCTGGGCGTGGTCGCGGTGGTAGGCATCTGCCTGCTGGCCGGCGGCTTCCTGCGCGCCGCCCGGGTGGCCGCCGCGCCTGGCGCCTCAGCCGCCCAAAGGCGTGCAGACCCACCCACGCGGGGCATGGGACACTAGGGCAACTGTTCCGCGCGAGTTTTACGCATGAGTCGCTACGCCCTGTTTGGCCGCTCCGTCTCCAAGTCGCTGTCCCCGCAGATCCACGCCGCCTTCGCCCGCCAGACCGGCATCGCGATGGACTACATCGCCATCGATGCCGAACCCGAAGCCCTGGATGCGGCGATGGAGGCCTTCGTCGCCAGCGGCGGTCGCGGCGCCAACATCACCGTGCCGCACAAGGAAGCCGCCTTCGCCCGCTGTACGGTCCTGAGCGATCGCGCGCGCCAGGCCGGCGCGGTCAACACCCTGCGCCTGGACGAGGCCCAGTGGTACGGCGACAACACCGACGGCGCCGGCCTGATCCGCGACCTCACCAGCCGCCACGGCCTGGACCTGCGCGGTCGCCGCACCCTGCTGCTGGGCGCGGGCGGGGCCGCACGCGGCATCGCACCGGCGCTGTTGGATGCCGGCGTGCGCGAGCTGGTCATCGTCAACCGCAATCCCGAGCGCGCCGACGCGCTGGCCGACGTCCTGGGCGAGCCGGCCCGCGCCCACACCCGCTACTGGGAAGACCTGGCCAACATCGGCGACTTCGAACTGGTCATCAACGCCACCTCGGCCGGCCGCTACGACGGCGTGCCGCTGTCGCTGCCGTTCGCCCTGTGCAACGACATGACCGCCGCGGTGGATCTCAACTACAGTGATGTCGCCATCCCGTTCCTGGCCTGGGCGCGCACCGCCGGCCTGCGCACGATCGTCGATGGCCTGGGGATGCTGATCGAGCAGGCCGCGGAGAGTTTCGAGGTGTGGCACGGGGTGCGGCCGGAGACCGATGCGGTGTATGCGCTGCTGCGGCAGGGGACGCCGGAGCCGAAGGCGGCTTGAGGATTGGCTGGTTGCCTGTAGGCAGTTGGCTTTGGTCGATAGATCAAGATTAAAAGCTTTCGTGCGGCTTCGCCGCCCGACCTACTTTCTTTGCTTGTGCAAAGAAAGCTAGGCAAAGAAGCGTTTTTCCACAGACGCATGTCTGGTCAACACATTCCGGGCGGCACGCCTGCGCTTTGCGCAGGTCCGCTACGGGACGAGGGATTTTTGGAAGGGACATCCATGTCCCTTCCAAAAACGCTGCACATCCCTGTGCAGCGCCCTGCGGGTCTTGACCTCGTCCCTTCGCCGTGCCTCACGGAGAACTTGAGAGCGCAGGCAAAAGCAAAAACAGTAAAGCTGTTCCACTAAGCGCTGGCAGAAATTCGTGCGTCTAGGACCGAACCCGCTCGGCTTTTTGCTCTTGCTTTTGCCCTTGATCTTCAGCGCCTTAAAGCGAGCCGAGCACCGCAGGCGGAAATGGCCGAAGAGGCGCGGGTGTTTGAGCGGAGCGAGTTCCCG
>JBIIHJ010000287.1:0-5454 GCA_044235875.1 Pseudoxanthomonas sp. | reverse complement strand
CGCGCCTCGCCCGCCAGGTTCACCGGGCTCTGGAAGCCGTTGAAGCTGAAGACGATGCCGGCGGTGGCCACCGCGGTCAGCACTGCGGCCAGGTCCAGGGTATGCCCGTCGCCGTGCAGGCCCACGCTGAAGTTTTCGCGATGGAAGCCGCTGGCGATCAGGGCCAGGCCGGTCGCCGCTGGCACCACCAGCTTGAACACGGTGATCAGCGTGTTGGAGCGCGCAAACAGCTTGACGCTCCAGAAGTTCACCAGGAAGTACACGATCACCAGCACTGCGGCGATCAGCAGGCCCGGCACCGCCAGCTCGCCCTGGCCGTTGGGCAGGTGCACATAGAGCGCCTGCGCCCACGGGTAGGGCCAGGAGGCCATGTACTGGACCGAGGCTTCGGCCTCGACCGGGATCACCGAGACGATGGCGATCCAGTTGGCCCAGCCGGCGATGAAGCCCACCAGCGAGCCGTGCGAATAGTGGCTGTAGCGCACCATGCCGCCCGATTCGGGGAACATCGCGCCCAGTTCGGCGTAGGTCAGCGCAATGGTGGTGATGATCGCCGCGCCCATCACCCAGGCCCAGACCGCGCCGGGGCCGGCCAGGCCGGCCGCGCGCCAGGCACCGAACAGCCAGCCCGAACCGATGATCGAGCCCAGGCCGGTCAGCATCAGGGCAAAGGGACCGACTTCGCGGCGCGGAGAGGCGTGGTACATCGCAGACAACCTGTGCTGGCGCCGCGAGCGCGGCAACAAGCCTTCGATTGTGTCAGGAACCTGTCTTTTCCGTCAGCAGGTGGCCCCGCGCCCAAACCGGGTACGAGGCGTGGACGTGCTTCAGGCAGGCTCACCGGCCTGGGCGTGGTAACGCTCGGCCGCTTCCACTTCCTCGCGCGAGCCGATGAACACCGGTACGCGCTGGTGCAACTGGTCGGGCTGGATGTCCAGGATCCGGGCGCGGCCAGTGCTGGCCAGTCCGCCGGCCTGTTCGACCAGCAGGCCCATCGGGTTGGCCTCGTACATCAGGCGCAGCTTGCCGGCCTTGGACGGATCCTTCCTGTCCCACGGATAGATGAAGATGCCGCCGCGGGTCAGGATGCGATGCACGTCGGCCACCATCGAGGCGATCCAGCGCATGTTGAAGTCCTTGCCGCGCGGGCCGTCCTGGCCGGCCAGCAGGTCGGCCACGTAGGCCTGCATCTGCGGTTCCCAGTGGCGCTGGTTGGACATGTTGAGCGCGAATTCCTGGGTCTGCGCCGGGATTTTCATGTGTGCCTGGGTGAGCACGAACAGGCCCTGCTCGCGGTCCAGGGTGAAGGCATGGGTACCGTGGCCGGTGGTCAGCACCAGCGTGGTCTGCGGCCCGTAGATGCAGTAGCCAGCGGCGACCTGGGCGTGGCCCGGCTGCAGGAAGTGTTCGTCCCTGGGATCTTCCACGCCTTCGGGCGGGCAGCGTAGCACCGAGAAGATGGTGCCCACCGAGACGTTGACGTCGATGTTGGAGCTGCCGTCCAGGGGATCGAACAGCAGCAGGAAATCGCCCTTGGGATACTCGGCCGGGACCGGTTGGCAATGGTCCATTTCTTCCGAGGCGCACGCGGCTAGGTGGCCGCCCCAGGCGTTGGCTTCCAGCAGGATGTCGTTGCTGATCACGTCCAGCTTCTTCTGCGCCTCGCCCTGCACGTTGCCGGTCCCGGCCTCGCCCAGCACGCCGCCCAGTTCACCCTTGCTCACGGCGATCGAGATCGTGGTGCAGGCGCGAACGACGACCGAGATGGTCTGCCGCAACTCGGCGCTGATGCGCCCGTGGCGCTGTTCTTCGACCAGGTAACGGGTGAGGGTGACAGGCTGCATCGTGGCATGGACCTTCGGGCGAGGTGGGGGCCGGCATTGTCGCCGCAATCGCATGACCGCGGGTTTGCATGCGATGAACATCGCCGCCCGCCGCATCTTTCGTTGCCTTTGCTCCTGCTCCCTCCCTTGCGAGCAGGGGAGGGCTGGGGAGGGGTTGGCTCTTGCTGTTGCCGTTAGCTTTTGCGCGCAGCGAGAAGCAACAGCAAAAGCAAGAGCAAGAGCAAGAGCACCCCACCCCAGCCCTCCCCTTCGCTGCGCGAAAGGGAGGGGGGCAAAAAGCCGCCGCCGTTCCTGACAATGCGATCTTCCGCGCGCAGCGCGCTCAGATCACCCGCAACGTGATCGCCTTGAGGACCGCGCGGGTGCGATCGCGCGTCCCGAGTTTGTCCAGGATGTTGGAGACGTAGTTCTTGACCGTGCCTTCGGCCAGAAACAGCGTGCGCGCGATCTCCTTGTTGGAATAGCCGCCGGCCAGCAGCCGCAGGATCGCCACCTCGCGCTCGTTGAACGGATCGCTGGGCGCGTCCTGTTCGCGGTACTGGAAGCGCGCGCGCACCGGATCGGTGCTGACCGGTTGCAACAGCGTGTCGCCAGCGGCGACGCGGGCGATGGCTTCGCGCAGGTCTTCCGGCGCGGCGTCTTTCAACAGAAAACCCTGTGCGCCGGCCTGGGTGGCGCGCAGCAGCAGGTCGCTGTCGTCGAAGGTGGTCAGCAGCATCAGCGGCGTGGCGTTGCCGGCCGCACGCAGCTGGATGAGCGCCTCGATGCCGTCGGTGCCGGGCATGCGGATGTCGCTCAGAATCACGTCCACCCTTTGCTCGGCCAGGCGCGCGATCAGCTCGGCGCCATCGCTGGCCTCGAACGCCACCACGATGCCCTGCTGCTCCAGCAACGCGCGCAGGCCGGCGCGGACCAGCGCCTGGTCGTCGGCCAGGGCCACGGTGATCGGGGAAACGAGGCTCATGCGGGAATCCTGGCGGCGATGCGCAGCGCACCGCGCGGGTTGGTGTCGAGGGTCATGGTGCCGTGCGCGGCGGCGATGCGTTCGCGCATGCCGGATAGGCCGTTGCCTTCGCGCAGGCGCATGCCGCGCCTGCCGTCATCTTCGATCTGCAGCAACAGCGCATCGCCGTCGCGACCGAGCCGGACGAACAACGTGTCGGCATCGGCGTGGCGGGCAGCGTTGGTCAGCGCTTCCTGGACGATGCGCAGCAGGGTTTCGGCCAGGGCCGGGTCGTTGACGGTGGCATCGGGCGCGATCTCCAGCTGCAGGGCAGGGCGCGGCATCGGCGCGGCCAGTGCCCGCAGTGCGGTGTGCAGGTCCAGGCCACGGGTGTCGCGCAGCGCCTGTACGACCTGGCGGATGTCGTCGAGCAGTTCGGTCGAAAGCTGCTGGGCGATGCGCACCTCGTTGCGTTCGGCCAAGACCGGGTCGGCCGCGAGCGCACGCAGGTTGAGCTTCATCGCGGTGAGCTTGTGCCCGGCCACGTCGTGCAGTTCGCGCGCTACGCGCAGGCGTTCGGCGTCGCGTGCGCTGTCAGCCAGCAGCGCGCGGGTGGCGAGCAGGTCCGCGTTGACCAGGGCCAGGGCGTCGCGTGCGCCGCTGGCCACCAGCGCGTAGTGCACGCACAACATGCCGAAGAGCTGGAAGCTGGCGTTGATCAACACCACCAGCAGGGGGTTGCGTACGTCCGCCTGATGCAGGATCCACCAGAAGCCCAGGTTGGCCAGCAGGGCCGTTGGCACCAGGACCCTGCGCGGCCAGTGGCCCATGGACACCGCCACCCAGACCACCAGCAGCACCGGCGCGACCCCGGGACGCGGATCCACGGCGATCAGGCCCAGGGCCAGCAGCGGCATTGGCAGCGTGACGGCCCACATCCACGGACCGCGGTGGCAGCGTTCGGGCAGGGCATTGACCGCGATAAACAGTGCGCTGAACGCCGCCAGCAGGACCCAGCCGGTCGCTTTCAGGGCCCCGTCCAGATAGGGCATGACCAGCGCCACGGCACCCAGGGCGACGTATCCGGCCAGCGACAGGGGTTCCAGCAGGCGACGCAAGAGCTCGTTCATTGCCGGGATGCTGCCGCCACAGCGCGCATTCCCGCAATGGTCGACTTGCAAGTGGTGACTTCCGGCAGGTCGTGGCGATGACCGGCTGCACCTGATCAACGACACCTATGCGCGCATGCTGACCGCATCGGGCCATTGGCCCTTCAACGGATCGACGCACATGACCCTGGACCTGCCGCAGCTGTTGTTCTGGAGTGCCTGCGCCGCGTGGTGGGCGATGGAGACCTTCATCAGCCATCGCCGGCGCAGCCAGGACGATCCATCGCGCGATGCCGGCACGCTGAAGCTCCTGTGGACGGTGCTGTATGGCGCGATCTTCGTCGGTGTCGTGTTGTCGGTGCTGGGCATCGGCCGCTGGCCGCCGGGCGCGCGCCTGCCGCTGCTGTGGACGGGCACGGGGCTGGTGGTGGCCGGGCTGGCCTTCAGGATCTGGGCGATCCGGGTGCTGGGCAGGCAGTTCACGGTCGATGTCGGTATCCAGCCCGGGCATACGCTGATCACCGCCGGGCCGTATCGCTGGCTGCGCCATCCGTCCTACACCGGCGTGCTGGCCTGCTTCTACGGACTGGGCGTGGGCATGGGCAGCTGGGCGGCGCTGGCGGTGATCGCGGTCGCCGTGACGGTGGCGTTCCGGCGTCGCATCCAGGTCGAGGAAGCGGTGTTGGCGCAGGCGTTCGGTCCGGCCTGGGTCGCGCACGCCCAGCGCACCTGGCGCGTGTTGCCTGGTGTGTGGTGAATCAGCACCCGTAATTGGTCAGACCGGTAGTGGAATAAAAATGGCATATGACCAAAATCGTTTTGCATGACAGGCGTAAAATCAGGTGTAATGAAGCCATGCACGCCATTATTGGTCAGACCAAAATATTGGAACCGCGCGTCATCCCGCGGGTGTCCGACCGCGTCGCCGCACAGCTGCGCCAGCTGATCCAGGCGCGCAGCCTCAAGGCGGGCGACCGCCTGCCGGCCGAGCGCGCGCTGGCGCTGGAGCTGGCGGTCTCGCGCTCGGCCTTGCGCGAGGCCATCGCCCAGCTTGCCAGCCAAGGGCTGTTGGTCAGCCGCGTCGGCGGCGGCACCTACGTCCAGCCGGCTGCGCTGGGCTGGCAAGAGCGGCGCATCGTCGCGCCGCTGAGCGCGTTGGTGCAGGACCATCCCGACTACGCCTTCGACGTGCTGGAGATCCGCCACGCGCTGGAAGGCGAGGCTGCCTGGCACGCCGCACAGCGCGCCACCGCCGAAGACCACGCGCGCATCGTGGCCTGCTTCGAGGCGATGCAGGCCGCGCACGGCCAGGGCGACCACGCCGCCGAAGCGCGCGCCGATGCCGATTTCCACCTGTCCATTGCCGAGGCCTCGCACAACCTGGTGCTGCTGCAGGTGATGCGTGGGCTGTTCGACCTGCTGCAGTCGAGCATCTGGGAAAGCCGCGAGAAGCTCTACCTGTCCCCGCGCACCTTCGAGCCGCTCTCGCAGCAGCACCGCGCGCTGATGGACGCCATCGTCGCCGGCGATGCGCCGCGCGCGCGCGATGCCGCGCAGG
>JBIIHJ010000286.1:0-5460 GCA_044235875.1 Pseudoxanthomonas sp. | reverse complement strand
CCCATGCGCTCGTCGGCATCCTACCCGCGCCCCCGGCAGCATCCCCGCGCGTCCACCGGTCGCCGCTCATGCAAGGAAGCGGGCTCGGCCCTGAGCAAGCCGAATAGCTGGGCCGGGAGGGCGCTTAAGGACACCGTCATGGCGACGGAAGAGGTCACATGAACTTGATCAAGATCGAGCCGCGGCGCGAGCTCCCCAACGATGGCGAGCGCTTGCTCATCCTAAATAGCGCTGGCTGGGAAGAAGCTGAGTAGTCGGAAGGCCATTTCAGCGTGCCGGTAACGGAGGAAGAGATCCGCGAGGTCACGCACTTCATGCGTGTAACGCTGCCGGCCTAATCGACCAGGCATCCGGCGGCGGCCAGGATGCTGTCCACGCGCCGTGCCACATGGGCCGCGTCGCTCGCGCCAACCGCTGCGTCCTCGATCAAGTCCAACTCGCCGGCCAGCTCGGCCAGAACGTCGTCCCTGCCCTCGTACCGTTCGCGCATCGCCGGCAGGCGGGCAGCGATTTCGTCAAGGCAGCGGTCAAGCTCCGCTCGGTCCATCGTGAGGCGCTCCAGATCGGTGATGCAGGCTATCGCTGAACGGTCTCACTCCGTGAGACGGCGCCACGAGTCATGCGCTGTCTCAAGATGAGCGCAATATCAGGGCTGGCGGCTAGAGTGGCAACTAGATATGCAGGCGTAAAGATGGCGATAGTGATTTGGCTGGGCCTCCTCACGTCCGCCGCCGCTGCGGGCACATAGGTTGAGCCTCCCCAACGGCTCAAATCCTATGCAATGGACAACCTGAATGTCTCGGTCGACCGCATGTCGAAAAAGGAGATTTTGTGTGCTGCCTATGCGCTGAGCCAGCAAATAGCTCAACTTGCAGTGGAAGATAATCCAGCTAGGCAGCCGACCCTTCTTGATAACGGTAGGTTAGTGGCGATGCTCATTACCGAAGTGGCCAGGAGAGATGGTATCGCCGTGAGGCCCAGCGCAGGCTAGCAGCGGGCGCGCGGTAACTCGGACAGGCGGGTCATGCAGTGCCCCGACAGCTGCTCCTGGCGGGAATGCCAACCTGCTAAGCCTTGCTACTGGCCGTCGCTAATCCGGTCACTTTGCGGCCAAATCGGCGATCGATTGCGTCCAGCGCCGCGATCAGCCTGTTGTCCCTGCACGCGCGCAGGCGAGAACAGGTCCGGCTGCAGCTGCTCAGGCCTGGCCGGCATCGAGCGGCGACACACGGAAGCTACCTGATTCCACAGCGGCCCGGATGATCTTGTAGGAATCCCGATCAAAGCCGGCCGTCTCGCCCGAAAGGCGTCGTGCCGCCGCCAGCGTGTTCACCGTGCCCAGATAGCTCCAGGCATCCAGGACATGAAACTGACGCACGCCCCCTCCGGTTTCTTCCAGCGCCACTCGCCCGGCGAAGGGCCAGGTAGACATCTCTAAGCGGACCAGTGCCGCGCGCAGCCGGTCTTCATGCTCGTCCAGCGTCTCTCCGCCGCTGCAAGCGCCGGCGCACCGCTTCAGCATCGCCCGAAAACACGGTCGCCCGGCCGGCAGCCGCTCCAGCCCGACCAGCGAATAGCAGAGTCGATGCTCGTCGGCGATGCGGCGCATGCTCTTCATCGCGGATTGCGGGCTTGAGTAGAGCCCGTACAGCATGGGCGAGGCGGCGACGTCGTATTCGGCGGAATGCACCACGGACACCTCGCCGCGGTAGAGGCGCAGCGAGAACTGACGGGGCACCTTGCGCAGGAGCTTGTTGTAGAGCGGCCGCTGGAGCTTGACCATCTGCGCCTCGAGCAACCTGGCTCCCACATCGCCAGCCATTGTCACGCAGGTCACCGTGGTGGTCTGGCGCAGCAGCATCGCCTCCTCGGGCGTGCGACAGTGATCCATGACCCGGTTGCGGATGTTGATGCTCTTTCCGATGTAGAGCGGCAGCAGGCCTTCTCGACCGTGGAAGGTGTAGACCCCCGGAGTCTTGGGAAGCGCATCGACGCACTCGCGCAGGTGTTCGGGGTATGCGTACGCCAGGGCATCTGACTCGCGCCTGGCGCGCTTGGCACTTCGGGACATAGGTGAACGGCCGACCAGGACAAAGGCGGGGCGCGATGCTGCCGGCGTCGAGTCGCACGGGGTGAGACCCGTGCGTACGCCGGCGGGCACACGTCCATCCGACCGAGTCCCATGTGCTATGCCGCCCAGGTTCGAGCCGAGTTCAAACAGTTTCAGCGTGCCTTCGGCGCAGTGATGGACCTCAAGACCTGCGTCAAGACGTGCTGGTGGGAGAGGGGCAGAGACCCAATGCGCAAGGCGTTAGCCAAGACTCCGCGCGCCATGATCCGCGAGCTGCGGCAAATTGTCCCGCCCGAGCTTCGCGAGAACCTGCTGGAGGCTGATGCCGCGACCATGGCCGCTTTGGAAGAGGAGCTGTTCGCGCTACGCCGCCGGGTGGCCGATGCCCAGCGCGCCCTGGCGATCAAGCCGACGAAGAAGGCGCAGGAGGACGTACGCATTGGCACCAACAAGTCGTCGGCCGCCCTGTGTTCGATATGTTCGCCGGGCGGCCCGCGCTGCGATTCGCGCAGGGCGTGGTAATTACCGTTGGCAGGGAGACCACAGGTAACCGGGCGGGCTGGTCGGTGCCAAAGGGTGAGTTAGTCAGCAAGCTCCAGGCGCTGCTGCTCAACGGAGACCTGGAAATTTCCAGCGCTCTGCTGGATGCCACCGTGCTGGTGAGGGAGCTGCAAGATTTCCGGGTGAAATACACCGACGCGGGGAACGCGACGTTCAGCGCGCGAGGGGCACACGGCGTTTGGTTCTGGCCCTCGCTCTTGCGATCTTTGGCTTATCGCGTCAACCATCGCCACTACAAGGGCTTATAGGGCGGCTCTGTCGTGCCACAGTCGTGCCAACCGATTCGCCTTATGAAAAAGGCCTCGCATCGCTGCAAGGCCTTGTTCTGTAACGCTACTACACGCCACCAAAGTGGTGGCCGGGGAGGGAATCGAACCCCCGACACAGGGATTTTCAATCCCTTGCTCTACCGACTGAGCTACCCGGCCGTGCTGCACTTGCGGCCGAGCCGAAGCGAGGGCGGCATGATACGGACGCAAACCGATTCCGGCAAGCCTCAATTTCGGTCGATCCGTGGAAGGCCGCTGGCATGGCCGATGACGGCATCGGGCTGAGGCTGACTGGGGTCCTGCAACCCGCATCCGCGCTGAATGCGGACGTCGCGGGCGGGGCGGCAGTGCAACCGGCGCGGCATCATCGTCGTATCCCTTGTTTCCGTTACCGGAAGCCGCTGCCATGCACCGCACCTCCCGACTGATCTCCCTCGCCGCCGCGGCGCTGTTGTCGCTCCTGGGCGCCGGCTGCGCCACCACGGGACTGACCGACGCGCAGGAGCTGGATCTGTATCGCGCCCACGCCGGCGAGCCGGTCAAGAGCTTCACCTTCTTCGGCCAGCTCAACGGCTGGGCGCCGCTGGGCGAGACGGCGCTGGCGGTGTGGACCAAGCCCAGCCAGGCCTACCTGCTGGAATTGCCCGGGCGCTGCGTCGACTTGGACACGGCGCCGGCGATCACCGTGACCAACCAGGGCAGCCGGGTCTACGCCAAGTTCGACGATGTGCTGGTACTGGGCGGGCCGAGCAACAGTTTCCGCATGCCGTGCCGGATCGACTCGATCCGTCCGTTGGACGTCAAGGCGCTGCGCCAGGCGCAGAAGTCGCTGCGCCAGGCCAGGGCGGCAGAACGCACCGGTGGAGCGCCCACGCCCGCTGGAAGCTGATGGCGGGCCTCACGGCGCTTTGCGGTGCGCAGGCGTCTGATCGGGTGTGCCATCCACGACAGGACTCGCCATGCGCCCCCATCGTCTGACTCATCACGTGCTGATCGCGGCCGCCTGCGTGGCGCTGCTGGCCGGTTGCGCCACCACCGGTCTGAGCGATCCGCAGCGGCTGGCGTTGTATCGCGAACATGCCGGCGAGGCGCAGCGCGATTTCCGCTACTCGCGGCAGCTCACAGGCTGGACGGCGCTGGGCGACGAGGCGCTGGCAGTGTGGACCAAGCCCAACGAGGCCTACCTGCTCGAATTTGGCGGCGGCGGCTGCAGCGGGCTGGAGAGCGCCTCCACGATCCTGATCACCAATCTGCTAGGGCAGGTGTCGGCCGGCCTGGACCGCGTGCAGGTCATCGACCAGCCGCGCGGCTTCAACTTCACCTGCCGTATCCAGACGATCCGGCCGCTGGATGCCAAGGCCATCCGGGCCTCTGAAAAATCACTGCGCGAGGCACGCACGGCCGCGCGCGACGCTGCGCCCGCAAACTGAGCTCAGGCTTCGTCGATGGGCGCGACGTAACCCGCCGGCTTGTCGGCATTGCGCTCGAACAGGAACTTGCGCAGCTCGCCCTCCAGGAAGGCGCGATCCTTGGGCGTGCGCGGTGAAAGGCGGTTCTCGTTGATCAGCATGGTCTGGTGCGCCAGCCAGGCGGTCCAGCCGGTCTTGCCGACGTGGGCGAAGATCTGCTGGCCCAGCTCGCCGGGGTAGGGCACGTAGTCCAGGCCCTCGGCGTCTTTGTTTTCGTACTGGCAGAACACGGTGCGGGGCATGGTCATGGGTCCAGGAGCTTACGGATGGGCGCCGGCAGGCCCAGCGAAGCCAGTTCGCCGGGCGCCACCCAGCGCAGGTCTTCATTGTCGCCCACCGTGGCCCGTGCGGTCAGGCGGCCCCAGCGCAGCGGCTGCATGTGCAGGCGGTAGTGAGTAAAGGTGTGCGGGGTGTCGGGCAGCGGATCGGCATCGTCGAAGGCCCCGTCCAGGTGCGTGTCGAACCAGCGCCGCGCGCCATCCAGGTCGTCGGCCTGCGGCAGTGACCACAGCGCGGCCCAGATGCCGACCGGCGGACGCCGCTGCATCAGGACACGGCCGGCCTTGTCGTAGGCCATCAGCATCACCGCGCTGCGCTCGGGCAGCGGCTTGCCCGGCTTGGGCGTGGGCAGGGCTTCGGTCAGGCCATCGCGAAAGGCCACGCACGCTGGTGAGACCGGGCAGAGCAAGCAAGCCGGATTGGCGCGCGTGCACAGGGTGGCGCCGAAATCCATCTGCGCCTGGGTGTAGTCGGCCAGGCGGCCTGCCGGCACGTGCTGCACGTGGTCGACGGCCAATGCCCACAGCTGCTTTTCGATGGCCGGTAATCCGGGCCAGCCGGCGATGCCATGCACGCGCGACAGCACGCGCTTGACGTTGCCATCCATGATCGGAAAGCGGTCGTTCCAGGCCTGCGAGAGGATCGCCCCGGCGGTACTGCGGCCGATGCCCGGCAATGCATGCAGGGCATCGAAGTCGCGCGGCAGGTCGCCGTCGTGCAGTTCGACGCAGCGCCTGGCCGCGGCATGCAGGTTGCGGGCGCGGGCGTAATAGCCCAGCCCGGCCCATTGCGCCATCACTTCATCGGATGA
>JBIIHJ010000285.1:0-5476 GCA_044235875.1 Pseudoxanthomonas sp. | reverse complement strand
CGATCTTGCTGTCGGTATTGACCAGGGCCGAGGTGTGGCGGCGCTTGCCGTTGACCAGGACCAGCACCTGGTCGGGCGACAGGCCGCGCAGCTGGGCGGCCCGCACGTGGTCGGCGCCACCGGAGTTGGACTGGCGCGGGAAGTTGAAGGACGGCAGCAGCGCCTGCAGCGCGCTGCCCAGCTCGCCATTGACCACGCCGGCCTTGCGGATGTCCTCGGCCGTCAGCACGTCCACCGGGGAGGTGGATTCGAGCACCGTGCGGTTGCTGGCGCGGGTGCCGGTGACGATCACCGTATCGAGGTTGGTGGCGGTTTCGGCGGTCTGCGCCCGGACGGGGGCGGACAAGGCAAGGGCGATGGCCAGGCCAAGCGGCGCGGCAGCGGGGAGATGCATGGGACGGAAGCTCCGGTCGGTCAAAAAGAGTGAGGCCGGGCGATCTAGTCCATTACATCCATCCGGATAGAGCGATATATTATCCGGGCGTTAAGGCGTTTGCCATGCCGTGCTGATGCGGGCATCGCATCAACACATTCAATCGGGTGATATGGCGCCTGTGCCGAGTCCCCTCACACTGCGCCGTTTTCCGGAGATCTCCATGCTGCTGCGTCCCTTGTTGCTTGCCTCCCTGCTGGCCCTGAGCGCCTGCGCCACCACCCCAGGCACACCGTCTGCGGCCTCGACCACCGCGTCGATGCAGGGCGATGCCCTGCGTCCTTCGGCGGCCGCCGGCTGGGTGCGCAGCGAGCTGTACTTCGGCGTGGGCCAGGAGAGCGGCCCGGCCGATCGCCCGCAGGCCGAGCCCATCAGCGAAGCCAAGTGGCGCGCCTTCCTGGACAAGGAAGTGACCCCGCGCTTTCCCGATGGCCTGACCGTGTTCGACGCCTACGGCCAGTGGCTGTTCCGCGGCGCGGCCGAGCCCAACCGCCTCAAGACCAAGGTCCTGGTGGTGCTGCACGAGGACACGCCCAAGCGCCGCGCCGACATCGAGGCCATCCGCCTGGCGTGGAAGCAGGCCACCGGCCACCAGTCGGTGCTGTGGTCGCGCCAGCCGGTGGAAGTCTCGTTCTGAGCGTGGCTTGATGGCAGGGATCCCACAGGACTGCCTGCCATGCCATCGACTGATTCCGTGACGCCCGCGGTCCGATTCGAATTACGCGAAGACGACCTGAGCGGCGCGCAGGTCCGCGCGCTGCTCGAATACCACCTGCGCCAGATGCATGCGAACTCGCCACCGGGCAGCGTGTTCGCCCTGGACCTGTCCGGCCTGCAGGCGCCGGGCATGACCGTGTGGAGCGCTTGGCGTGGACAGGTGCTGGTCGCTGTCGGCGCGCTCAAGGACTGGGGCGATGGCACCGGCGAACTCAAATCCATGCGCACCCATCCCGACCACCTGCGCCAGGGAGCGGCCGCAGCTGTGCTTGAGCACATTCTGGAGGTCGCCAGGGGCCGCGGCCTGCACCGCGTGAGCCTGGAAACCGGCTCGGGCGAGGCCTTCGAACCGGCCCTGGCGCTGTATCGCAGGCGCGGCTTCACCAACGGTGCCGCGTTCGGCGACTACGTGGCCAGTGACTTCAACCAGTTCCTGCATCTGCCGCTGGCATCGCACGCCGGGCTTTGAAAAAGGCTGGCGCGGGCAGCACCGCCAGCAGCGCGGCGCCGACGATGAGGGCCGCGCCGCTCCAGCCCCAATGACCGAGGCGGTCGTCCAGCCAGAGCGCGGCGAAGACCGCGCCGAAGGCCGGTTCGCAGCCGCTGAGCAGGGCCACGCGGGTGGCGCTGCGGTGGCGGGCGCCCAGGTTCTGCGCGCCGGTGGCAAACAGGGTGCAGCCGATCGCCAGCCAGGCCATCGCCAGCCAAAAGCCGCTGGCCTGCGAAACGCCCCGCAGCGCGATCGCCTGGCCGGGGATCAGCCAGATCGCCAGCAGCGCGCCGATCGCCACCACGCCCGACTGTACGCCGGTCAGCGCCAGCGCCGGGAGCGGACGACGCAGCATCTGCTGGCGGGTCGACACGCCCAGCGCGGTGCGGCTGAGCGCGGCGGCCAGGAACAGGCTATCGCCCAGCCGCAGCGTCAGGTCGCCGCCGGTGGTCAGCATCACCACGCCGGTCAGCGACAGGACGCAGGCCAGGCCTTCCACCGCGCGCGGGCGGCGCCCCAGCCACGCCCATTCGGCCAGCGGGGTGAACACCAGGCACAGGCTGATCAGCAGCGCCGCGTGCGCTGCGCTGGTGTGCAGCACGCCCCAGCATTCCAGCGACAGGGTCAGCAGCATCAGGCCACCGAGCCCGATCACCCTTAGTGCATCGGCGCGCGCCAGGCGCAATCGCAGCCAGGCCGGTGCCAGCAGCAGGCTGGCCAGCCCGAAGCGCAGGGACAGCAGCACTGCGACAGGGACCCAGTGCAACGCGGTCTGGGTGACGCCATAGCTGGTGGCCCAGACCAGTGCGGACAGTACCAGCAGCAGATCGGGCCAACCGAAAGCGGAGCGGAGCAGCGGCATGGCGCACCAGTGCAAGAAAGGAGCGCCAGTCTGGTTTGATGCGCACGATCCGATAATCTGACGGTCGCGCATATCAGTTGTGCCTGTCGAGCACGAATAAGGTGAACGTGGACGACATCGATCTGATGACCCTGCTGCCGGACATGGCCGCCTTCGTGCACGTGGTGGAAGCAGGCCATTTTTCGGCCGCGGCGCGACGCCTGGGGGTCACGCCGTCGGCCGTCAGTCGCCAGGTGCAGCGGCTGGAACAGGCCCTGGCAGTGCGCCTGATCGAGCGCTCCACGCGCCGTCTGCGCGTCACCGAAGCCGGCGAAGCGGTCTGCGCGCACTGCCGCGACATGATCCAGGCCGCGAGCGCCGCGGTAGAGGCGGCCGGCCAGTTGCAGGCCGTGCCGCGCGGACTGGTCCGGCTCAGTGCGCCGGTGGCCTACGCACGGCACCTGATCCATCCGCACGTGGCCGACTTCCTGGCGCGCTATCCGCAGGTGGACCTGCACCTGTTGCTGCTGGACCGGCTGGTGGACCCGATCGCCGAAGGCGTGGACCTGGTGGTGCGGGTCACCGATCACCCGTTCGAAGGTTGGGCCGCACGCCCGCTGCACGCGGTCGATTATGTCCTGTGCGCTTCGCCTGCCTACCTGCAGGCATACGGTGCGCCGACGCACCCACGCGAACTGGCCGGCCACGAATGCCTGCATCTGGGCGAATCGCGCGAGGACCAGCGCTGGCGCTTCGGCCGCGGCGGCGAGCGAGCCACGGTCGCGGTACGCGGCCGCTATCCGGCCAACCACAGCGGCGTGCGCTGCGATGCGGCCCTGGCCGGTCTGGGTATCGCCGCGCTGCCCGATTACGTGGCCCAGGCGCTGCTGGACGAAGGTCGCCTGCAGCGGGTGCTGGCGGATTGGCGCTTCCAGCCGCCGGCCTACGCCGGCACGGCCTGGTTGATGTATCCGCCCAACCGGTACCTGCCGCCCAAGGCCCGAGCGCTGGTGGATTTCCTGGTCGAACGGCTGGCTGTGTCCTAGCGGTGCCGTTGTCGCGCACCGGTGCCAACGCCTAGGATCGCGTTCCCACCGCGTCGGCGCCTTCCTGCATGTCCGCTCCTTCCCCGCAGTCCCCGGCGCGTCCGCGCTGGTTTGTCGCCGGCGATCTCAATGGCTTCTTCGGCCTGGTGGTCGACAACCTGTCGATCCTGGGCTTCATCGCGATGGCGCTGGTGGGGATCTTCCAGTTCCCGGCCGAGGTGGTGTTCGGGCGCATGTTCCCGGGCACCGCGTTCGGCGTGCTGGTCGGTAACCTGGCCTATACCTGGATGGCGCGCCGTCTGGCGCAGCGCACAGGGCGCGAGGATGTCGCCGCCATGCCGCTGGGCCTGGATGCACCGACCAGCATCGGCATGGCCTTGCTGGTGCTGGGCCCGGCGTTCGCCGCGTTCAAGGCCGGCGGCATGGCGCCCGACGCGGCGGCCATCGCGACCTGGCAGCTGGGCATGGCCTCGCTGGTCATCATGGGGTTGTTCAAGGTCGTGCTGTCGTTCTTCGGCGAGGCGGTCACGCGCGCGCTGCCGCGTGCGGCGCTGCTGGGCTCGATCGCCGGTATCGCGCTGGTGCTGATGGGCTTCCTGCCGCTACTGGAAACCCTGAAGTCGCCAGTCGTGGGCCTGCTCACCCTGGGCCTGCTGCTCTATGTGTTGATCGCCAAGGGCCGGTTGCCGATCAAGTTGCCGGGCGTGCTGGTGGCCTTCATCGTTGGTACGGTGCTGTATTACGCGCTGGGCATGGTCGGGCTGGGCGCACCGGGCTTCAAGCTGCCCGAGCTGGTGGCGCCGCACATCGCGCTACCGCTGCCGTCGCTGGGCTTCATCACCGGCCTGCCGTACGCGATGCCGTACCTGCCGCTGCTGCTGCCGTTCGGCCTGCTGATGGTGGTCGGCGGCATCAACGTGTCCGAGAGCGCACGCGCGGCCGGCGACGACTACCGCACGCGCGACATCCTGCTGGTCGAAGCTATCGCCACGCTGGTGGCCGGCATCTGCGGCGGCGTCGCCCAGACCACGCCCTACATCGGCCAGCCCGCGTACAAGCACATGGGCGCGCGCAGCGGCTACACGCTCTTGACGGGCTTGTTCATCGGCATCGGCGGCATGCTGGGCATCGTCTCGATGCTGGTGCAGTGGCTGCCGCTTGCGGTGCTGTCGCCGATCATCGTGTACGTGGCGATCGACATCACTACCCAGGCCTTCCAGGCCACGCCGCAGAAGCATGCCGGCGCGATGGTGCTGGGTTTCCTGCCGTCGGTGGCCTATCTGCTGCTGATCAAGGCGCATGGCTGGATTCCGTTCGAGCAGTTCGGCGTCATGACCACCACGCTCGATGGCCACGGCCTGCCGGAAATGGCCGTGATCCTGTTGCTGGGCAACGGCTTCATCATCACCGCGATGTTGTGGACCAGCGCAGTGGCGGCCATGGTCGATGGCGCGCTGCGTCGGGCCGCGGCGTTCTGGTTGGTATCGTCGGTGATGACCTTGTTCGGCGTGATCCATTCGGTGGCGCCCAACGGCGCGTTGACCCTGCCGTGGCAGCTCGAAGGCCTGGCCCGCACGATGAGCCTGCAGTTCACCGGTGCGTATGTGGCGCTGGCGGTCTTGATGGGCGTGCTGTCGTTGCAGCGCAAAGCGGTGACTGCACACTAGCCGCGCGCAGGACCAGGTCGCGCGGGAGCTTGCTCCGCTGCCCTTCGTCCGGATCGTGGGGAAGTCCCCAGCGGAGCGAGCTCCGCGCTACAGGAGTGTGCGGAAGGTCGGGTCTTCAGCGAAGCGATGGAAGCTGAGGGATATCCGGTGGTCAGCCATCGCGTATTGGCCTATCAGGCGCGCCTAGGATCACGTAGCGCGGAGCTTGCTCCGCTGCCCTTCGGCCAGATCGTGGGGAAGTCCCCAGCGGAGCGAGCTCCGCGCTACAGGAGTGTGCGGAAG
>JBIIHJ010000284.1:0-5486 GCA_044235875.1 Pseudoxanthomonas sp. | reverse complement strand
GCGAAACAAGGGCTGTGTGCGCTCGGGAACTGTTCGCCGTGACAGCGCTATCGTCTGGTCAGCCGGGTTGTTTGTCAGCGATGTGACAGTGACGACACGGACAGGACTGTGTGTCTCCAGCGCCCACGCATGCAGAACGCCGCCATCGCACAAGACGATGACGGCGTCGGTGGACCACCCTCAGCGGGTGGGCCGAGTCAGAAGGTCGCACCGATGGCCATCACCACGTTGTCATGGTCGGCCAGCACATCGTAGTCATTGTTGCCCAGATAGTTGGTGTAGGAAGCCGAGGCGAACCAGTTGCCGGCGAACTTCGCCGCCAGCCCGATCGCCACCGTCCTGCGGTCCTCCACCAGCGCGCTGTCCACCGAATAGCCGTGCACGTCCTGGCCCAAGGTCAGGCTGGGCGAGAGCGTGGCGCTGCCCACCGCGTAGTTGAGCTGGCCGCGCACGCGGTAACCCCAGGCCATCTTGGTGAAGTAGCCCTTGTTCACGCAGCCCTGCGGGTTCTGCACCGCGCTGCAGCTGCCGTCAAAGCCCTGCGGCGAGTATCCCCACGCAAAGCCACGACCGTAGCGGGCCGTGTCCAGGCCCGGCAGGTTGACGTGCTGCCAGGCGGCCTCGCCGACCAGCAGGCCGCTCTGCGCGCCCAATGCCGCTCCCAGCATGCGCGTGACCGACAGCTGCACCTGCACCTTGTCGAAGCGGTCATATCCCTTCAGCAGGAAGCCTTCGGCCTGTCCCAGCGTCCGGTTGCCAACCGGGCCGCCGTTGCGGGTCAACGCGGCAAACATGTCGGCGGTATTGATCTGCACCGGCAGGTCCTGGGTGTAGCTGGCCTCACCGGCGAACTTCCATGGGCCCGCCTTGTGCGAGGCCGAGATGCCCGTCAGATGCAGCGCGTCCGGGTACTCCCACGACTCGGTGATGGTGGACAGGCGGGTGGACAGCTGCGCGTAAGTCAGCGGCACGCCATCGGCGACCATGCGGGCGGTCAGCGTGGGATCGGTCAGCGCGCTGTTGGGCGTGGACGCATTGAGGATCGGCGTGCGCGCGGTGTAGCGCATCCAGTACGCGCCCAGCTCGGTGGCGATCGGCTTGATCGTGTAGTGCGCGGCGAAACCGAACTGTCCGCTGTCCTTGCCTTCGATGTCCCGTCCACGCGGCAGGTACGCGCCGATCGCATCCATGTAGCCATCGCTCAGCCACTGGCCGGCGCCGGCCGACTGGGCATTGATCGGGTAATACGCATTGGACTGCAGGCCCGAGCAGCCGTTGTCGATGCCGATATCGGCACCCGACCAGAAGGTGCCGCACGGGTCCAGCTCGGTTGGACGCCATTTCCACTGGTAGAACGCCTCGACGCTGAGCCCGTTTTCGAAGCTCAGCTTGTTCCAGATCATCTCCACCGGCAGCTGCGCCTCGGTGGCCGCATCCGTCCCCGGACGGCGCAGCGTGGTCACGTCGGTCGGATTGACTTGGTTGAGGCCGGTGAAGAACACGCCCTCGCCCCACTTGATCCGCTGCTTGCCCACGCGCGTGTCCCAGTGCGTGGCGTCGCCCAGGTTGAAGCGTCCATACAGATACGCGTCCAGCAGCATCGCGCCGGAGAACTGGTTGGACTGGGAAAAATCGTGGTCACCCAGCGGCGCGTTGGGCTCGAAGCCGCTGGGCTGGTTGCCCTGCGGCACGTCGTTGTCCTTCAGCGCGGTGTCGTACCAGGCGCGCCCGCTGACGGCCACGCCAACGTTGCGCCACTTCAGGTCAACGCCGGTGGTGAGCTTGAACAGCGCCGAGTACACCTCGCCCGCGCCGTAGTTGAGGTTGCCGTCGTCGGCCGTGTCGGCACCGTCGCCCCCCTTGGCGTGACCGTCCGAACGGAAGCCCTTGCCGACCAGATGCTCCGAACGCCCTGTGGTGCGGATGCCGGTGCCGAAGCTGATGCGCGTGTTCCAGGTGCCAATGACTTCACCACCGGCGAGCTTGAACTCGGCCGCCTGCAAGGGCGCGGCGATGGCAAGGGCCAGCGCGCACAGGGCAGGCATGGCGACGCGGGGACAGCGGAATACGCAAGCAACCTTGGACATCGTTTTCGTTACCACAGCGTTAAAAGCGGCGTGCTTTATACCACCGGTGACAACGTGTGCCGACTTTGGTTGCAGGAGTTACCAAAACCCATGCAAATCACTGCCTTTGTGACGCGCCGGCATCGTCGACGCCGTCCCAAAAATGCACCGGCGATGGTGGCTCAGACAGCGAGGTCTTCGGACTTGACCACGTGCACGCCAGGCCGGGCCTGTAGCGCTGCGTCGACCAGGGCCGTGGCGATGCGGTCAGCAGGATTGACCCGCATGCGCTTGGGCAACACTGGCGCCAGTGCACGCAGCACGATGCCACCCAGATGCTCGGCGGCACGCACTTGGCGACGCGGTCCATCGATCAGTCCGGGACGCACCAGGGTCAGTGACACATAGCCCAGCGCCTGGAGATCGTGTTCCAGCGTGCCCTTGACCCGATTGTAGAAAAAGCGCGAGCGCGGGTCAGCGCCTGCCGCCGAATTGAGCGCATACGACAGCGCGCCACCTGCCAGGGCCTGGCGCGCCACCTGGAGCGGATAGTCATGGTCCACGCGGCTAAACGCGTCGCGCGAGCCAGCCTGTTTCATCGTAGTGCCCAAGGTGCAGATCACGCTGTCCACCTTCCACCAATCAGCTTGTGGCGGCAGTGCGTTGAAATCGACGACCGGATTGAGCAGCTTGGCGTGCACGGTTTCCAGCGGCCGCCGTGTCGGCACGACCACGCGCGCCACCGCGTCTTCCAGCAGCAACTGTGCGAGCACCTGGCGACCGACCAGACCCGTCGCCCCCACCAGCATCACCTGCATCATCGACACCACACCGCGTCCAACCCGATGATGTGCAAGCCTAGCGCAGGCAGGTGTTCACGCCACGCCATGACCTCAGGCGTTGACGTCCACCACCACGCGTCCGCGCACCTTGCCGGCAAACAGCGCGTCCACTACGCGCGGTACATCCGCCAATCCGACCTGGGTGGTCATCGCCTCCAGCAGCGCTGGATCCAGGTCGCTGGCCAGGCGCTGCCAGGCGGATTCGCGCACCGCCTGCGGCGCGTTGACCGAGTCGATCCCGGCCAGGGTCACGTTGCGCAGGATGAAAGGCAGCACGCTGGTCGGCAGGTCGGTGCCCTGGGCCAGTCCGCAGGCGGTGACCGTGCCGCGGTAGCGCGTCTGCGCCAGCACGTTGGCCAGAGTGTGGCTGCCGACGCTGTCGATGGCGCCGGCCCAGCGTTCCTTCTGCATCGGCTTGCCGGGTTCGCCCAGCGCAGCGCGGTCGACCACCTCGCTGGCGCCGAGCGACTTCAGGTGCTCCGCCTCGGCCATGCGGCCGGTCGAGGCCACCACCCGATATCCCAGCTTGCCCAGCACCGCGACCGCCACCGAGCCGACGCCGCCATTGGCGCCGGTCACCAGGATCTCGCCATCGCCAGGTTTGACGCCGTTGTGCTCCAGCGCCATCACCGACAGCATCGCGGTGTAGCCGGCGGTGCCAATGGCCATCGCCTGGCGCGCGTCGAAGGCCGCCGGGCGATGCACCAGCCATTCGGCCTTGACCCGCGCACGCTGCGCATAGCCACCGTGATGGGTCTGGCTCAATGCCCAGCCATTGACCAGCACCGGGTCGCCGGCCTTGAACGCGGGGCTGGAAGACGCCAGGACGCTGCCGGCCAGGTCGATGCCCCCGATCAGCGGAAATACCTGCACGATCGGCGCCTTGCCGCTGACCGCCAGCGCGTCCTTGTAATTGACCGTGGAATATTCGACCGCGACAGTGACCTCGCCCTCCATCAGGTCCTGGTCTTCCAGCGAGACCAGCTGCGCGGCCACGCCGTTGTCGCCCTTGTTCACCTGCAATGCCCTGAACGTCATCGTGCGTGCTCCCGCCGCTCTGCGATGCGGGCCATGCTAGTCGTCACGGCGTGAGCGCGACAGAACGTACACTGGTGTGCGTCAGTATCATCCGTGTACCTGTGCCATGCGCAAACAACTGGATTTCAAGAGCGGCTGCACCGTGGAAGTGACGCTGCACGTCATCGGTGGCGTCTGGAAGCCGTTGATCCTGTTCCACCTGCTTGGCGGCAGGAAACGCTTCATGCAGCTGCAACGGCGCGTGCCCAATGCGACCCAGCGCATGCTCACCCTGCAGCTGCGCGAACTGGAGGCTGATGGCGTGGTCCGCCGCGAGGTCTTCGCCGAAGTGCCGCCGCGGGTGGAATACGAACTCACAGAATTCGGCCGCACGCTGGAGCCGGTGCTGCTGATGCTGCGCGACTGGGGCGCCACGCACCTGGACGCGCTGCGCCCCGGCGATCGCGCAACCGCTGCGCTCAATCCCTGCAAGCCCGATGCCGGCGCCGGCCATGCCCGTGCGTGAGTCGCAGGCCCATATCGCGTTTGCATCAAGCAACGTCGTGCTTGAGACCGCGGAAGCGGTCGTCCTGAATACGCAGAACCCGCCATGGCGCATCGCCAAGCCCGGGCGCGTTGACTAGAATCATGTCCGTGCACGAAGCACCGCCTGCCTCCAAGCCCACCGACATGCCAGGACCGGCACCTCTGAACGAATCCACATTCGACGTCTCCTCATCGTCACGCGCCAGTGTGCTCTGGCCGTGCCTGGCCTTGGCCAGCCTGTGCGGTTTCGTCGCCATCACCGTGATCGTGCATGTGTTGCGCCCTGACCTGGACGCCGTCCGTCATCAGATGAGCCTGTATCTGATCGGCCCATGGGGCCATCTGCTGCAGTCGGCGTACTGCCTGCTGAGCCTGGGCATGCTGGCGCTGGTGTACGGCGTGCAAGGCGGACTGCAGTCACGCGCACGCAGCCTGGTGCCGCCACTGCTGTTCGGTATCGCCGCGATTGCGTTGTGCATCACCGCCTATGCCTGGATGGACATGCCCGGCGTGCCGGTGACGCTGCAGGGTCGTGTGCATGGTCGCGCTGCGACCACCGCGTTCCTGGCAGCCGCCATCGGGATCAACTGGCAGGCGCACTGCTTCCGACACGACAGCTATTGGCGTCGCCACCTGGTGTGGGTGCTGCCCTGGGCGATCGGCTGCTTCCTGTCGCTGTGGGTGCTGGGCCTGTGTCCTGAATCGATGATCGGCCTGGGCCAGAAGTCGGTGATCGCCGTCATTCTGGGCTGGTTGTTTGCGGTTTCGCTATGCCAGCTGCGCAGGGCCCGCCAGCAGAATCTTGCGGGACTTTGATCCTCGCCACGCGCCGCGCACCCGACACCGCGTCCACCGATACGTCAGTCAATGCGCGGCCGGCTTGCCGCGCAGTTTGCCGAACAGCTGCACGGCGGCCAGGACGATCGCACCGGCCGCGATGCCGACCGCCGCGTTGAACAGCGTGCTGACGACCGTGCCTGCCATGCCCTGCGGCATCACGCCTTCGATGAAATGA
>JBIIHJ010000282.1:0-5506 GCA_044235875.1 Pseudoxanthomonas sp. | reverse complement strand
CGGGCAGTCGGCCACGATGTACTTGCGCTGGTCGGTATCGAAGTAGCGGTACGCCACGTCGATGGTGATGCCCTGCTCGCGCTCGGCGGCCAGGCCATCGAGCAGCAACGCGTAGTCGATGCCCGTGCCCTGCGTGCCATGGCGGCGGCTGTCGCTCTCCAGTGCCGCCAGCTGGTCGTCGAACAGGCGCTTGCTGTCGTACAGCAAGCGTCCGATCAGGGTGCTCTTGCCATCGTCCACGCTGCCACAGGTGATGAAGCGCAACAGGGGCTTGGACTCGTGCTGCTTGAGGTAAGCGGCGATGTCGGCCTGCTGCGTCATCAGAAATATCCTTCCAGCTTTTTCTGCTCCATCGACGCGGATGGATCGTGGTCGATCACCCGGCCCTGGCGTTCGGAACTGGTGGCCACCAGCATCTCGGCGATGATCTTTTCCAAGGTGTCGGCCGCCGATTCCACCGCGCCGGTCAACGGATAACAGCCCAGCGTGCGGAAGCGCACCGACCTGATCATCGGCACTTCGCCGTCCTTCAGCGGCAGGCGCTGGTCATCGACCAGGATCAGTGCGCCATCGCGCTCGACCACCGGCCGCGGCGCGGCCAGGTAGAGCGAAGGCACCGGGATCTGTTCGCGGTAGATGTAGAGCCAGATATCCAACTCGGTCCAGTTGGAAAGGGGGAAGACGCGCACGCTCTCGCCAGCATGGATGCGGCCGTTGTAGGCATTCCACAGTTCCGGGCGCTGGTGCTTGGGGTCCCAGCGGTGCCTGTGGTTGCGGAAGGAGAACACGCGCTCCTTGGCGCGGGACTTCTCCTCATCGCGGCGGGCACCGCCGATGGCCGCGTCGAACCCGTACAGGTCCAGCGCCTGCTTCAGGCCCTGGGTTTTCATGATGTCGGTGTGGACCTTGGCGCCGTGACTGATCGGGCCGATGTCCTGGGCCACGCCCTCCGGATTGATGTGCACGCGCAGGTCAACGCCGGTTTCGGCGGCCCGCCGGTCGCGGAAGGCGATCATCTCGCGGAACTTCCAGCGCGTGTCCACATGCAACAGCGGGATCGGTGGCTGCGCCGGGGCAAAGGCCTTGAGCAGCAGGTGCAGCAGCACCGAGCTGTCCTTGCCCACCGAGTACAGCAGCACCGGGTTGCGGAACACCGCCGCCACTTCACGCAGGATGTGGATGCTCTCGGCTTCAAGACGATCGAGATGGGACAGCGAGGCAGCAGCAGTCATGGGGCGAGGGATACGGACAAGGGAATTGCCTGATCAGGCCCGTCGCGGGGTGCGCGCGTCGTCCCGTGGCTGAGTCGGCAGTGTGGCAGTCCTCATTCCCGAATGAAATAAGCCGAGGATATAAGCCCATAACCCCGCATCCTTTCAGGCTCGATGCCGTGGCGCCTAGCATCGGTGCTGGTCAAAACCGTCTGGAATCGCGATGTCCGCTGCACCCCCCGTGCTATCCGCCGGCCCCTTGCCCGATGAGCGCAAGGCACTGCTGGCGCGGGTGGTCGAAGGCCTGGACAGCGCGTCGCTGTGGTGGGTCTCGGGTTTTACCGCCGGCCTGGCGCAGGCGGCCCATCCAGCGCCGCACCTGGCGCTGCTGCAGGGCTCGGCCGGCATTGCCACGCTGGCGGCGGCCCCGGGCGAACGTGCCACGGTGCTGTACGGCAGCCAGACCGGCAATGCCAAGCGTGCTGCGGAAAGCCTGGCCGCCGAGTTGGAAGGCGCCGGTCTGTCCGTCCGGCTGGCACGCACCGACAGCTACGCCACCCGCGAACTGGCCAGCGAGCGCCTGCTCTACCTGGTGATCAGCACCCAGGGCGAGGGCGATCCGCCCGACGATGCCATCGGCTTCACTGAATTCCTCGCTGGGCGCCGCGCGCCCAAGCTGCCGGCGCTGAAGTTCGCCGTGCTGGGCCTGGGCGATTCGAGCTATGCCGATTTCTGCGGCATCTCCAGGCGTCTGGACGCGCGCCTGGCCGAACTGGGCGCCACGCGCCTGTTCGACGCCGGCGAGGCCGACCTGGACATCGACACCGTCGCCAAGCCCTGGCGCGCCCTGGCCGTGGAGCAGGCAAAAAAAACCCTGAAGAACGCGGCACCGATTGCCGGCGCCACGGTCACCCCGCTGCGTCCGGCCGTGGTTGCACCGGCCTATTCGCATGCCTCGCCCTTCGTCGCCGAGGTGCTGGCCAACCAGCCGATCAGTGGGCGCGACTTCAAGGGCCCGGCGTTCGGCCGGCATGGCGCCAGCGACAAGCAGGTCCGCCATCTGGAACTGTCGCTGGAAGGCAGTGGTCTGCATTACTTGCCGGGCGATGCGCTGGGTGTTGTCCATCGCAATCCCGTGGGCGTGGTCGAGCCGGTGCTCAAGGCGTTGGCGCTAGAGGGCGACACCAGCGTCCGCGTCGACGGTACCGAGCGCACGTTGCGCGACTGGCTGGCCGGACATCGCGAACTGACCAAGCTCTCGCGTCCGTTCCTGGCCGCGCATGCCGCCCAGGCCAAGGCGGGCGAACTCAACGAGCTGCTCGCACCGGGCCGCAATGCGGACTTGGCCTCGCTGCTGGGCAGCCACCAGCTGGTCGATGTGCTGCGCCGCTGGCCGGCCGAGTGGGAGCCTGAAAGCCTCCTGGCTGCGCTGCGTCCACTGGCGCCGCGGCTGTATTCGATCGCCTCCAGTCGCGCACGCGTGGGCGACGAAGTGCACCTGACCGTCGACGTGCTGGACTACCACGCGCACGGGCTGGATCACCTGGGCTCGGCCAGCGGCTATCTGTCGGCACTGGCCGAAGGCGATCACGCCCCGGTCTATATCGAGACCAACGACCGCTTCCGCGTGCCGGCCGATCCATCGCGCGACATCCTGATGGTCGGCCCGGGCACAGGCGTGGCGCCGTTCCGTGCTTTCGTGCAGGAGCGCGCCGAAACGGGTGCGACCGGGCGCAACTGGCTGTTTTTCGGCACCCAGCATTTCAACAGCGGCTTCCTCTACCAGAGCGAGTGGCAGGAAGCGCTCAAGCGCGGCGAACTCGACCGCCTGGACCTGGCGTTCTCACGCGACCAGGCCGACAAGGTCTACGTGCAGCACAGGCTGCGCCAGCGCGGCCGCGAGGTCCATGACTGGCTGCGTGGCGGCGCGCACTTCTATGTCTGCGGCTCGATCGCCATGGGCAAGGACGTGCACGCCGCCTTGCAGGACATCGTCATCGAACACGGCGGACTGGATGCCCAGGACGCGCACGACTACCTCACCACGCTGCAGAAGGAGGGGCGGTATGCACGGGATGTTTACTGAGCTGAGGAGTGAGTGGAGGCGAGTGCGGAGTGAGCAACGGCGAACGCTCGTCGGCGGCCCTGCTCCCGTTCTTGTTTTTGCCCTTGCTCACTCCTCCTTCCTCTTCACCCAGTCCCCGCCATGAGCCATTCCGTCGAAGACATCAAGGCACAGAGCCACCGCTTGCGTGGCAGCCTGCTGGAGAGCCTGGCCGACCCGATCACCGGGTCGTTGCGCGAGGACGACCAGACGCTGATCAAGTACCACGGCAGTTACCAACAGGACGACCGCGACATCCGCGACGAGCGCCGTCGCCAGAAGCTGGAGCCGGCCTATCAGTTCATGATCCGCACGCGCACGCCGGGCGGCGTCATCACGCCCGAGCAGTGGCTCAAGCTCGATGCCATCGCCACCGAATACGGCAACCACTCGCTGCGCATCACCACCCGCCAGGCCTTCCAGTTTCACGGGATCATCAAGCGCGAACTGAAAGCCACGATGCAGGCGATCAATGCCGCCTTGATCGATACGCTGGCCGCCTGCGGCGATGTCAACCGCAACGTGCAGGTCGCAGCCAATCCATTGCTGTCAGACGCGCACGCCATCCTGTACGCCGATGCGGCGGCCACTTCCGAACACCTGCTGCCCAATACCCGCGCCTATTACGAGATCTGGCTGGACGAGGAAAAGGTCGCCGGCGCCGGCGAAGAGACCGAGCCGGTCTATGGCGACAAGTACCTGCCGCGCAAGTTCAAGATCGGCTTCGCGCTGCCGCCGATCAACGACGTGGATGTGTTCGCCAACGACCTGGGCCTGATCGGCATCACCGATGACGAGGGCCAGATCGTCGGCTACAACGTGAGCCTGGGCGGTGGCATGGGCGCCAGCCATGGCGATGCCGAAACCTATCCGCGCGTGGCCGACGTGGTCGGCTTCATCCCGCGCGAGGCGCTGCTTGATGTGGCCACCGCGGTGGTCACCACCCAGCGTGACTTCGGCAATCGCCAGGTGCGCAAGCGTGCGCGTTTCAAGTACACCATCGACGACAAGGGCCTGGACTTCATCAAGGCGCAGATCGAGGAACGTGCGGGTGTGAAGTTCCAGCCGGTGCGCGCGTTTTCCTTCGACCATAACGGCGACCGCTACGGCTGGACCCAGGGCACCGACGGCCGCTGGCACCTGACGCTGTCGATCTCCGCCGGCCGCATTGCCGATGTGGGCGATGCCACGCACCTGACCGGCCTGCGCGAGATCGCCGTGCTGCTGCAGGGCACCGACGCAAGCGGCGAGTTCCGCATGACGTCCAACCAGAACCTGGTGATTTCCAATATCAGCGAGCACCACCGGACCGCGATCGACGCGCTGGTCCAGCAACATGGCCTGGATGCCGGCAACGCCTTGCCGAGCGCACTGGCCCGCAAGGCGATGGCCTGCGTCGCGCTGCCGACCTGCGGCCTGGCCATGGCCGAGGCCGAGCGCTACCTGCCCGAGTTCAGCGCCAAGCTCCAGCCGCTGCTGGACAGGCACGCGCTGGCCGAGGCGCCGATCGTGCTACGCATCTCCGGCTGCCCCAATGGCTGCTCGCGTCCGTACCTGGCCGAGATCGCTCTGGTCGGCAAGGCGCCGGGGCGCTACAACCTGATGCTCGGCGGCGATCACCGGGGCCAGCGCCTGAATACGCTGTACCGTGAAAACATCACCGAAGACCAGATCCTCGGCGCGCTCGATCCACTGTTGGGCCGCTACGCCGCCGAGCGCACCGCCGATGAAGGCTTTGGCGATTTCCTGCATCGCACCGGCGAGATCGACCTGCCGCCCTATCCCACCCACCGTTCGATCCCTGTGGAACTGCACGCATGACCGCGCTGCCCGCCGACGACGATCCGCATCCCATCCCGACCTTCGACAGGCTCGACCTGGACAAGGCCAATGCCGCGCTCGAAGGCGCGACCGCCGCGCAACGCGTGGCCTGGGCGCTGGAGCATGGTCCTGCGCACGCGGTGCTCTCGTCCAGTTTCGGGGCGCAGTCGGCAGTGACGTTGCATCTGCTCACCCAGCAACGGCCGGATATCCCGGTGATCCTGATCGACACCGGTTACCTGTTCCCCGAAACCTACCGCTTCGCCGATGCCTTGATCGAGCGGCTCCGGCTCAACATCCGCATCTATCGCCCGCTGGTCAGCCGCGCCTGGATGGAAGCCCGCCACGGTCGGCTGTGGGAACAGGGCGT
>JBIIHJ010000283.1:0-5506 GCA_044235875.1 Pseudoxanthomonas sp. | reverse complement strand
GGAACGGACGCGAATTCACCGTGCCGCGCGCGCGCAGCACCGCCAGCGCCGCGGCCACGGTGACCACCGGCTACGAGAAGTCCTGGGCGATCGTGATCGGCATCGATCGTTACGCGCACTGGCCCAGGCTGGAGTACGCCGCCAACGACGCGCAAGCCGTGGCCGATACGCTGACCGGCACGTTCAAGTTCCCGTCCTCGCAGGTGGTCGTGCTCAAGGACGGGCAGGCCACGCGCAACAACATCCTGGCCGCGTTCCATGATCGGCTGGCCGATGGGCGCGCACAGAAGAACGACCGGGTGTTCGTGTTCTTCGCCGGACATGGCGCCACCCGCAGGTTGGCCTCCGGGCGCGACCTGGGGTACATCATTCCGGCCGATTCGCAGCCCGATGACATCGCCACCGACGCGATCCCGATGACCGAGATCCAGAACATCGCCGAGAGCCTGGAAGCCAAGCACGTGCTGTTCGTGATGGACGCCTGCTACAGCGGCCTGGGGCTGACACGCGGCGGTGCGTCGTCCTCGGCGTATCTGCGCGAGAACGCGCGTCGGATCGCGCGGCAGATGCTGACCGCCGGCGGCGCCGACCAGCAGGTGGCCGATAGCGGGCCCAATGGGCATTCGGTGTTTACCTGGGTGCTGCTGCAGGCGCTGTCGGGCAAGGGCGACCTCAATGGCGATGGGCTGATCACCGGCACCGAGCTGGCCGCCTACGTGGCGCCGGCCGTCTCTGCGGTGTCGCCGCAGACCCCGGCATTTGGCAGTCTGCCCGGCTCGCAGGGTGGCGAGTTCGTGTTCCAGGTGCCTGAGGGCGAGGAGTTCCTCACCGCCGACACCACCCAGCTCTCGCCCGAGGCGATCGCGTTGAACGACAAGCTCGCTGCGGCACGTCCGGTGGCCTCACCGGCCAATGCGCAGGGACCGGCCGTACCGGTGACCGTGGCCGACCTGCAGGGCGGCCAGGCCAGCCTGGTGCTGCCGACGGCGGTCAGGCAGACCGACCGCCAGCTGGCGCAGCGGGCCAACGATCGCGGCCTCCAGCTGTATCGCGAGAAGCGCTACGACGAAGCCGCCGCACAGTTCACCGAGGCCCTCAAGCTGCGGCCGGATTTCGCACTGGCCGCCAACAACCTGGGCTTCGTCTATTACCGGCAGGGTCAGTACGTGCAATCGGCGCGCTGGCTGGAAAACACGCTGAAGATCGATCCTTCGCGTGCGGTGGCCTATCTCAATCTGGGCGATGCCTACGCCAGGGCCGGCGACAAGCCGAACGCGCGCAAGGCGTACACCACCTTCCTTGCGCTGCAGCCTGATGGCGCGTCAGCGACCTACGTGCGTACCCAGATGGAGCAGCTGTGAGCGAAGGGCGCCATGACAGCGACACCATCGCCGCGGTCGCCACCGCGCCGGGCGCGGGTGGCGTGGGCATCGTGCGGCTGTCCGGGCCGCACGCGCTGGCCATTGCCGCGGCGATGGGCGCGGGGACACTGATGCCGCGACAGGCGCGCTACGCGCGCTTCGTCGATGGCGACGGTACCGTGATCGATGACGGCATCGCGCTGGCCTTCGTCGCACCGGCCAGCTTCACTGGCGAGGATGTCGTCGAGCTGCAGGCCCACGGCAGTCCGGTGGTGTTGCGTACGCTGGTCGCGCGGGCCTGCGCGCTGGGTGCGCGCGCGGCCCGACCAGGCGAATTTTCCGAACGCGCCTTCCTCAACGGCAAGCTCGACCTGGCCCAGGCCGAGGCCATCGCCGACCTGATCGCCGCCGGCGACGCACGCGCGGCGCGCGCAGCCCGGCGCGCGCTGGACGGGGTGTTTTCGCGACGCGTCGATGCGGTTTCCGAGCAGCTGGTGCGGTTGCGCGTGCACGTGGAGGCGGCGATCGATTTTGCCGACGAGCCGCTGGATACGCTCGGCGGCGCCGCGGTGCGTGCTGGCCTGATTGAACTGCGCGCCGCGCTGGCCACGTTGCTGGCCGAGGCCGAACGCGGCCGGCGCCTGCGCGATGGACTGCACGTGGTGATCGTCGGCCCGCCCAATGCCGGCAAGAGCTCGCTGCTCAATGCGCTGGCAGGGCGCGAGCGCGCCATCGTCACCGACGTGGCCGGCACCACCCGCGACACCCTGCACGAAACCATCCGCGTCGACGGCCTGGAACTGACCCTGGTCGACACCGCCGGCCTGCGCGAGGGCGGCGATGCGATCGAACGCGAAGGCATGCGCCGCGCCGGTGAGGAGCTGCAGCGCGCCGACGTGGCCCTGGTCATGGTCGACGCGCGCGATCCGCAGGCCGGTCATGCCGCAGTGGCCCACGTGCTGGACCCCGGCACCGGCCAGCTGTGGCTGCACAACAAGACCGACCTGCTGCCCCCCACCCATGTGGTGCCCGAGCAGGCGCTGGCCATTTCCACCCGCACCGGCGCCGGTATCGACGCGCTGCTGGCGCGGCTGCAGGCGCTGGTCACCGGCCAGGCGGTGGAGTCGGCCGAGGGCGAGTTTTCTGCCCGGGCCCGCCATGTGCTGGCGCTGGAGCAGGCATTGATGCATCTTGACCTCGCAAAACGCGAGGTTGATCACGATACGCTTGAGCTGGCCGCTGAAGAATTGCGGCTTGCCCATGACGCGCTGGGGGAGATCACGGGGAAGATCTCCCCCGATGCGCTGCTTGGACGGATCTTCTCGACGTTCTGTATCGGCAAGTAGTTGGTGTACGGCTGTTGACAACCGCTGGCGAATTCCGTGACTTTCGCGTTGCAGGCATTCGTCAAGAAATGCTCATCCAGGGGAAACAACCAGATGTCCAAGCACACACTGACCGCCCTGCGGCCTGTGGCAGCGCTCGCGCTGCTGGGTCTGTTGGCGGCCTGTTCCAAGCAACCTGAGTCCACCGACGGCGCGCAGCCGGGGGCTGCGCCGACCGATCCGGCCACCGCCGCCCAGGCCGTGGCCGCCGACAGCGCGCCCAAGCCAGCCGTGGCCGCCAGCGTCCAGGCCATGAGCGCCGACGATCTGCGTGGCGCTGCCAACAAGGCGTTGAGCCAGAACCGCATCTACGCCCCGGGCGGCGACAACGCCATGGAGTACTACCTGGCGCTGCGCGACAAGCAGCCCGATGACGCGGCCACCACCAGCGCCCTGACCGACCTGATGCCCTACACGGTGATCGCCGCCGAGCAGAGCATCGGTCGCAAGGATTTCGAAGAGGCCAAACGCCTGCAGGCGCTGATCACCAAGGCCGATCCCAAGGCACCGGCGCTGCCGCGCCTGGGCCAGGCCATCGCCAGCGGCGAGAAGCTGCTGGCGCAGCAGACCACCGACGAGGCCAGCAAGACCAAGGCTGCGGCCGAGGCCAAGACCAAGGAAACCCAGCGCCTGGCCGAACAGGCCACCCAGCAGCGCCAGGCGGCCGATGCACTGGCCGCGCAGCAGGCACAGAGTCAGCGTGCAGAGGCGGCGCGGACCGAAGCTGCGCGCACGGCCGCAGCGCCTGCACGCCAGCCCGCCGCCGCGGAGGCGCCGGCTCCCGCGCCCGTGGCCGAAGCGCCGGCGCCGCGGCCGGTCGCCGCCAGCTCGGGCGAGCGGCGCGTGCTCAGCGCGCCACCGCCGCGCTATCCGATGGATGCCCTGCGTGCCAGCACCAGCGGCCAGGTGGTCGTGGAGATCACCATCGGCGGCGATGGCGACGTGACCAACGCCCGCGTGGTCGAAGCCACGCCGCCGCGCATCTTCGATCGCGCCGCGCTGACCGCGGTCAAGCGCTGGAAGTTCGAGCCCACCGGCGCCACCAGCACCACCCGCCGCACGATCGCCTTCAACCCGGGCTGATCCGCGCGCGGACGTCACCAAGAAAAAGGGGCCGGATGATCCGGCCCCTTTTTTGTTGCCCGCGTGATGCGGGTGCTGTGGCGTAGGACGATCAGCCCGAGATCGCCAGCTGCTCGCCGCGATAGCGACGCACGGCCAGGAACCACATCAGTCCCGACAGGCCGAAGCTGGCCGCCAGGTAGACCACCCACTGGATCGGGTCGATCGCCTCGCCACGCACCACTTTCAGGATCAACTGGTTCTGCGCCAGGAACGGCACGGCGAACTGCCACAGCTGGGTCTTGACCGGATTCACCATCAGGATGATCGACGGCAGCATCGGCAGCAGCATCAGGTAGCTCATGTGGCTCTGGGCTTCCTTCATGCTCTTGGCGGTGGCCGACAGGAAGGTCAGCAGCGTGGTCCCGATGAAGACCATCGGCATCAGGATCAGCAGCAGCATCGCGATGGTGGAGAAGCTCACCGACATCTGCCGGCCCACGGTGGGCGAGATGACCGCCGTGAGCTTGAACATCAGCAGGGTGAAAGCCAGCGACAGCAGCGCCACCGCGCAGGCAGCGGCTACCTTGCCGCTGACGATGGCACCACGCGCGGCCGGCGTGGCCAGCAGCGGTTCCATCGATTGCCGCTCACGTTCACCAGCGGTGGCATCCATGATCAGGTACGCGCCGCCCATGAACGCACTCAGGATCAGCAGGTACGGCAACAGCACGCCGACCAGGCGACCCCGCTTGGCTTCTTCCGAGGCCATGTCGGTCTGGCGCACCTGCAACGGCGCCATCGTGGCCGGACTCACGCCACGGGCCAGCAGGCGCAGCGCGCCGACCTGGCCGCTGTAGGCCTGCAGCAAGGCCTGCACGCGCTTGACCGGGACTTCGGCGTTCTGGCGGGTGCTGTCGCTCAGCACTTCGACCGGTGCAGGCTCGCTCTTGCGCCACTTCTCGGCGTAGTCGTCGCCGATGCGCAGCACCACGTCTTCCTTCTGGTCGGCGATGGCCGCGGCGATGTCCCTGGGCGGCGCCTTGATGGTGACGTTCTGGCCTTCCAGCCAGGCGATCAGGTTGGGTGCGTTGTCCTTGCCAACAACGGGCAGCTCCAGCGGCTTTTCCGACAGATCGCGGATGCGGTTTTCGGTCAGGGTGAAGATGCCAACCAGCAACAGGGGCAGCAGGATCGGCCCCAGCGCCAGCGACAGGAACACCGTGCGCCGGTCGCGGAACAGATCCTTCAGTTCCTTGCGCATCACGATCATGAGGGTCTTCAGACTATTCATGCGTGCAGGCCCTCCTCCGAACCGATGGCCTTGACGAAGGCGTCTTCCAGATTCTCTTCGCCGTAATGCGTGCGCAGTTCGTCGGCGGTGCCGGCGGCGACCACGGTGCCCTTGGCGATGATCACGATGCGGTCACACAGCGCGGCGACCTCCTGCATGATGTGGCTGGAGAACACCACGCAGCGTCCTTCGCCGCGCAGGTCTTTCAGGAATTCGCGCAGGCCGCGGGTGGTCATCACGTCCAGGCCGTTGGTGGGCTCGTCCAGCACCACGTTGCGCGGGTCGTGCACCAGCGCGCGGGCAATGGCGGTCTTGGTGCGCTGGCCCTGGCTGAAGCCTTCGGTGCGGCGGTCGATGAAGTCCTGCATGTTCAGGGCCTGCACCAGGCGTTCGGTACGTGCGTG
>JBIIHJ010000281.1:0-5537 GCA_044235875.1 Pseudoxanthomonas sp. | reverse complement strand
CCGATCCGCGCCTGGTCGCGGTGCTGCGTGCCTGCCAGGCGCCGTATCCGGTGCCGACGCCGTGCGCCGAACTGGCCGTGGCCGGCCTGTCGGCCTCGGCGCTGGCGGCGACCAGGACGCGCATCGCCACGGTTATCGAAGAACGCGCGCGGCTTGCAACGGCGCTGGCGGGATTGCCCGGCGTGCGCCGCGTGTATGCCTCCGATGCCAATTTCCTGCTGGTGCGCTTCGTCGACGCCGAACGCGCGTTCCGTGCGCTGCTGGGCGCCGGCGTGGTGGTGCGCGACCAACGCGCCGCGCCGCAGCTGGAAGACGCGCTGCGTATCACCATTGGGACCCCCGAACAGAACGCGCGTGTCCTGACCGCGCTCAACGCACAGGCAGTGGCTGCATGAGTACCCCGATCATCTTCATCGACCGCGACGGCACGCTGATCGAGGAACCCGCCGATTTCCAGATCGATGCGTATGAAAAGCTGCGCTTCGTACGCGGCGTGGTGCCGGCGCTGCTGAAGTTGCGCGATGCCGGCTTCCAGTTTGTCATCGTCACCAACCAGGACGGTCTGGGCACCGAAGGCTATCCGCGCGAAAGCTTCGATGGCCCCAACGACCTGATGCTGCAGATCTTCGAAAGCCAGGGCATCACCTTCCGCGAAGTGCTGGTGGACAGCAGCTGGCCGCAGGACAACGCGCCCACGCGCAAGCCGCAGCTGGGCCTGGTGATGCATTACCTGCGCGACCGCGGCATCGATCTGGACCGCTCGGCCATGGTCGGCGACCGCGAAACCGACGTGCAGTTCGCGCAGAACCTGGGCATCCGCAGTTTCCAGCTCAAGACCGAGCAGTTTGGCGGGGAGTGGGACTGGGCAGGCATTGCGCATGCCCTGGCCGATGCGCCGCGCACGGCCAGCGTGCGCCGCAGGACCAAGGAGACCGACATCCTGGTCGAACTGGACCTGGACAAGGTCGCCGAGCCGAAGATCCACACCGGCCTGCCGTTCTTCGACCACATGCTGGAACAGATCGGCAAGCACGGCGGTTTCGCGCTGAAGATCCAGACCACCGGCGACCTGCACATCGACGAACACCACACCATCGAGGACACCGCACTGGCCCTGGGCGAGGCGCTGAAGCAGGCGCTGGGCGACAAGCGCGGCATCGGCCGTTATGGCTTCACCTTGCCGATGGACGAGTGCCTGGTCAGCGCGGCGCTGGATTTCTCCGGTCGTCCCTACCTGGTGTTCGACGGGACGTTCAAGCGCGAGCGTGTGGGCGACATGCCGACCGAACTGGTGCCGCATTTCTTCCGCTCGCTGTGCGATGCGGCCGGATTGAACCTCAACCTGCAGGTGCGTGGCGACAACGACCACCATCAGGTCGAAGGCTGCTTCAAGGCATTGGCCCGTGCGTTGCGCCAGGCGATCAAGCGCGAAGGCTCTGAATTGCCCTCGACCAAGGGCGCGCTCTGATGCGGCTGGTGATGATCGATGCCGGTGGCGCCAACATCGGCTCGGTGCGCTACGCATTGGGCCGGCTGGGCGTGGAGGCCGAACTCACCACCGATGCCGCTACGATCCGCAGCGCGGACCGGGTGATCCTGCCCGGCGTCGGTGCGGCCGCGCAGGTGATGGGCCGGTTGCAGGCGCTGGACCTGGTCGACACGCTCAAGTCGCTGCAGGCGCCGCTGCTGGGCGTGTGCGTGGGGATGCAGGTGCTGTTCGAGCATTCCGAGGAGGACGACACGCCGTGCCTGGGCCTGCTGCAGGGCAGGGTCGCCAAGCTGCCGCTCAGCGCCGGCATCCGCGTGCCGCACATGGGCTGGAATGCATTGGAGCCGCGCGCCGCAGCGTCGTTGACGGCGGGGATCGAGGCCGGCGCGCAGGCGTACTTCGTCCACAGTTATGCCGCCCCGGTCAGCGCCGATTGCCTGAGCAGCTGTGTGCATGGGCAGCCGTTTGCCGCCGTGGTGCAGCGTGGCCGCGTGGCCGGCGCGCAATTCCATCCCGAGCGCTCGGCCGCCGTCGGCGCCCGGCTGTTGAAAAACTTCATCGAAGGAGGCCTGGCATGAGTGCCGTGTCCGTGAACCCCGACGCCGCACCGGCGTTCCAGCTGTATCCGGCGATCGACGTGCGCGGTGGCCGTGTCGTGCGCCTGGCGCAGGGCGACTACGACCGCGAAACCACCTACGGCGACGATCCGCTGGCCACTGCGCAGGCCTACGCCGCGCAGGGCGCGACCTGGCTGCACCTGGTCGACCTGGATGCGGCGCGCGCAGGCGGCTACACGCTGGTGCCGCTGCTGCAGCAGATCCGCGCCACCACCGGGTTGCAGGTGCAGACCGGCGGCGGCGTGCGCGGCCATCGCGACGTGACCCAGTTGATGGAGGCCGGTGCCTCGCGCGTGGTGATCGGTTCGCTGTCGGTGCGTGCGCCGGTGGAGGTGCTGGCGTGGCTGGCCGAGTTCGGCGCCGATCGCATCACCGTGGCGCTGGATGCGCGCCAGGACGAGGCGGGCGTGTGGCAGTTGCCGATCCACGGCTGGACCGAAGGCTCGGGGACCACGCTCGATGCCTTGGCCGTGCGTTACGCCGATGCTGGCCTGACCCACCTGCTGTGCACCGACATCGCCCGCGACGGCATGCTGACCGGTCCCAACGCCGCCTTGTATGCGCATCTGCGGCAGCTGGTGCCGCAGCTGCAGGTGCAGGCGTCGGGCGGGGTGAGTTCGCTGGACGACATCCGCGCCGCCCGCACCCAGGGCTGTGCCGGGATCGTGCTGGGACGCGCGCTGCTGGAAGGGCGCTTCTCGTTGCCCGAGGCACTGGCATGTTGAGTCGCCGCATCGTGCCGTGCCTGGATGTGCGCGGCGGACGGGTGGTCAAGGGCGTCAAGTTCCGCGACCACATCGACATGGGCGACATCGCCGAACTGGCACTGCGCTACCGCGATGCCGGGGCCGACGAGCTGGTGTTCTACGACATCGGCGCCAGCCCGGAAGGCCGTTCGGTCGATTACGGCTGGGTGGAGAAGGTCTCGCGCCTGCTCGACATTCCGTTCTGCGTGGCCGGCGGCATCCGCAGCGTGGACACCGCGCGCGCCGTGCTCAACGCGGGCGCGGACAAGATTTCGGTCAACACCCCTGCGCTGGAACGGCCGGCGTTGATCAGCGAGCTGGCCCATGCCTTCGGCGTGCAATGCGTGGTGGTGGGCATCGACTCGGTCCGCGAAGCAGACGGGCAGTGGCGCGTGCGTAGCTACACCGGCGATCCGTCCAAAACCCGGGCCGAAGCGCTTCGCACCCTGGACTGGATCGTGCAGGCGCAGGACCTGGGCGCCGGCGAGATCGTGCTGAACTGCATGGACAGCGACGGCGTGCGCCGCGGCTACGACATCGAGCAGCTCCGTGCCGCACGCGCGCTGTGCCATGTGCCGCTGGTCGCTTCCGGCGGTGCCGGCCTGCCGGAACACTTCCTCGCCGCGTTCAAGGACGCCGACGTGGATGCAGCACTGGCCGCCAGCGTCTTCCACAGTGGCGCCATCGCCATCCCCGATCTCAAGCGCAGGCTGGCCGCCGATGGCATCGCCATGCGCCTGGCCGCCTGAGAGGCCGCAACAGGAATCCACATGAGTCAGATCGAAACACTGGACTGGGCCAAGGGCGAGGGCCTGCTGCCGGCCGTGGTCCAGGACGCCGACACGCTGCGCGTGTTGATGCTGGGCTACATGAGCGCCGAGTCGCTGGAAGTCACGCGTGCCACCGGCCATGTCACCTTCTTCAGCCGCAGCAAGCAGCGGCTGTGGACCAAGGGCGAGACCTCCGGGCATTTCCTGGACCTGGTCCAGGTGCAGGTGGACTGCGATGCCGACACGCTGCTGGTGCTGGCGCGTCCGCATGGCAATACCTGCCATCTGGAGCGGCCGAGCTGTTTTCCAGCCGCGCCCGGTGACTTCCTGGGCGAACTCGATGCGCTCATCGCCAGGCGCCATGCAGAAAAGCCCGCCGGCAGCTACACCACCAAGCTGTTCGACGACGGCATCCGCCGCATCGCACAGAAGGTGGGCGAGGAGGGCGTGGAAACCGCGCTGGCCGCGGTGGTGCAGGAAGATGCCGATCTGCTCGGCGAAAGCGCCGACCTGCTGTATCACCTGACCGTGCTGCTGCGCGCACGCGGGTTGTCGCTGGCCGATGCGGTGCAGGTGCTGCAGGAGCGCCATCGCCCGCGTTGATGCAGTGCAAGGCGTAACCGTTTTCCGCGCGATCTGCCGGCGCTGGATTTTGTGTATTTCGAATCTTGCGATGTCCTGCGGCTGACCACGTTTCTCGATGCGTTAACGCCCATGTCGCTCCGCCCCGTGTCCTGCCGGCAGGACAAGGCCTGATTGGGCGCTCATGCGACGAGGGGGCGCGTGCATGTGCGCATGCGCGCGGCAGGACGAAGCGCTGATGGTGCCGGAACGCCGGCCACGACCAACCGCTTCCCGGGTGGCGTCCGGTCATGGCGCATCGATGCGCATCACGCGCATACCCTTTGCGTCGCCAAGTCGCGCATCAGGGGCAAATGGCAGACCTTCGATGTCCGCGTCGGCAACGCGCCAGGACAGCACATGTCCGCAATTGCACGTCCTCGAGTCTCGCCACAAGCCATTGGGATTGAGTCGTCAATTCCGGGAGTTGGCAATTGACAACGTTGTCTTTGGATTCGCATGGTCGCTTCGGCGGATGTGACAAGACTGACATCCGCGTTCAAGCAGTCCAGCGAGCAAAGACCTGTCCGACAGGGGGACGGGCGGGAAACGGAAGTCCTTGGCGACGGCGCTCATGTCGTGCCACCAACTGGAGAGACGCGATGTCCATCAGGAACTCGACGCTGTGGTCCATGATCACCGCTGGTACCACCACCAGCATCCTCGGCACGCTTGCCGCCGCGGCCAGCCTTTCGGCCTTGCCCGTGGGCGAGGCGATGGCCCAGCAGGCGACCTGTGCAGCCGCATGGAGCGCAGGCGCCGTCTACAACGGCGGCAACACCGCCAGCAAGAACGGCACCAACTACCTCGCCAACTGGTGGACCCAGGGCGACGACCCGGCCACCCACAGCGGCGGGGCAGGCTCGGGCCAGCCGTGGACCTCGCAGGGCGCGTGTAGTGCGACCGGCGGTGGCGGCGGCGGGGATAATGGCGGCGGTAATGGTGGCGGCAATGGTGGAACCCCGACGCCGCCGACCTTCAGCAGCTTCGTGTTCAGTCCGTACAAGGACGTCACGATCAACCTCAACTGGAACACCAACGTCATGCAGACCAAGGTGACCGGCAGCGCCATCCCGGTCGCCGGCGCCGGCAGCCTGCTGTCGACCACCCTGCCGAACCTGGAGACGGTGACTCTGGCCTTCGCCACCGGCGAATGCGGCAGCGAAAGCTGGGGCGGCATCCCGGCGGCCAGCTTCAGGAACGCCAACATCCCCACGTTGGATGCGGCGGGCGTGGGCTACATCATCTCCACCGGCGGGGCGTCGGGGACCTTCACCTGTTCCAGCGCGACGGG
>JBIIHJ010000280.1:0-5557 GCA_044235875.1 Pseudoxanthomonas sp. | reverse complement strand
CTGAGCAGCTGCGGCGCGACCACGTTGGGAAACACCGCGTCCACCACGTCCTGCACCGAGGCGGTGGTGGTGGTCGAATACTGCGGATACAGCGGCAGCACGCGCAGTGGCGTGCCTTCGCCCTTGAGCCGCTGCAGCAGGGCGCGCAGCGCCGGCTGGCCGTAGCGCATGGCCGGCAGCACGCGCCAGTGTGGCAGCAGCGCCTGCACCTGGGCCGCCAGGCCGGTGGTGTAGACCGCCAGCGGCGAGCCGCCATCCAGCCAGACCTTGGCGTACTTCTCCGCCGATTTCGGGCTGCGCAGCGGCAGGATCACCCCGCGCAGCAGCGGCTTCCACAGGAAGCCGGGAATGGCCACCACGCGCCGGTCGGTCAGGAACTCATCCAGGTAGCGACGCACCGCCGGCGCGGTCGGCGCCTCCGGCGTGCCCAGGTTGACCAGCAGCAGCGTGCCGGCAGGCGTCGTGGAAGTGCTGTGCGCGGATGCGCCAGCGGTGGGATCGGGGGAGGCGTCGGACATGGCCGCCATGATGACAGGCCCCGCGCCGCGGCGTCCTCAACTCATGGCCGATTCACTCGCCCATGCCTACGCTCGCGCCGATGTATGGCGGCGGATGTCAACGCCGCGCGCATCGGTTACAACGCCTCATCCCCTTCAGCGGAGTCGCCCTGCATGTCCTTGTCCCGTTTCGCACCGCGCCGCGGTCTGGCCCGCCTGGGCATCCTGCTGCTGGCCAGCCTGGCCACCGCGCAGGCCTTGGCCGGGACCGAGGAAGACGAGCGCGCCGCCAATGCCACGCGCGTGCTGGCCGACATCCAGCGCATCCCCGAAGAATCGATCCCCGACAAGCTGCTGGACGAAGGCAAAGCGATCATCGTCATCCCCGATTCGCTCAAGGTCGGCCTGGTGTTCGGCGGGCGCAGCGGTCACGGCCTGATGTCGGTCAAGAATCCCGACGGCACCTGGTCCCAGCCAGTGTTCGTCAAGCTGGCTGGCGGCAGTATTGGCTTCCAGGCCGGCGTGCAGTCCTCGGACATCATCCTGGTATTCCGCAACGACCGTTCGCTCAACAACATCGTCAACGGCAAGTTCACCCTCGGTGCCGATGCGGGCGTGGCCGCAGGTCCGGTCGGGCGCAATGCCTCGGCGGCCACCGATGGCCAGCTGAAGGCCGAGATCTGGTCGTGGTCGCGCGCGCGCGGCCTGTTCGCCGGCATCGCCCTGGATGGCGCGGTCCTGTCGATCGACAAGGATGCCAACGCCAACGCCTACGGCCCCACCGCCACGCCGCGCGCGATCTTCGAGAGCCGCGCCGGTCGCCCGACCGCGCAGGTGGTGTCCTTCCGCGACGAGCTTGAGGAGGCCACCGCCACCGCCCGCGCCAACCGCGGCACCGATGCCCGCCCGGTCGTCACCACCGGCCGCCCGAGCGCGCCGCCGCCGGAGGAATCCAGCGTGCGCCCGGCGGTGGAAACCGCGCCGATCGGTGGCCAGCCGGCCACGGCCCAGCCGGCACCCCAGCAGGGCTTCCAGCCCGTCGGCGAAGGTGAAGTCCGCACTGAGCAGCTGAACTGACGCTTTTGTCGCGCTGATTCCGCCTTGTCAGCGCGCGGGGGGGCGATCTGCGCCGTGCGCGTGCGGTATCCTCGGCACTCACTTTTCCCGACGAGTCCATCATGGGCGGTTTAAGCATCTGGCATTGGATCATCGTTCTGGCCATCGTCCTGCTGGTGTTCGGCACCAAGCGGCTGACCAGCGGCGCCAAGGACCTGGGCAGCGCAGTGAAGGAATTCAAGAAAGGCATGCGCGACGAGGACAAGCCGGTCGCGCGCCTGTCCGACGAGGCGCGTGCCGCCGACGAAGCCGCCGCGAAGGAACGCGAGCGCGAACGCAGCGGCGACGCCCGCTGATCGCGAGACAGGTCGTGTCACCGTCCAACGCGCCCGCCTGACGGGCGCCCGCTGTCATGTTTGATGTCGGCTTCCCCGAACTGATCGTCATCGCGATCGTCGCCCTGGTGGTGCTCGGTCCCGAGCGGCTGCCCAAGGCGGCGCGGTTTGCCGGCCTGTGGGTGCGCCGGGCGCGCAACCAGTGGGATTCGGTCAAGAGCGAACTGGAACGCGAGCTGGCCGCCGAGGAGCTCAAGCGCAATCTGCACGACGCGCAGGAAGCCCTGCGCCGTACCGACGAAGCCATGCGCCGCAGCCACGACCAGGCCCAAAGCGGCTTCAACGAGATCCGCGACGAAGTGCGCACGACCAGAACCGACGGGACCGCTGACGACACCGCTGCCGATGTCGCCGCGGCCGCCGCACCCGACGCGGCAGCGCCGCCGGCCGATGCCGCGCCAGTGAGCGCATCGACACCGATCACCTCCAAAGACCCGGGCGATGAACGACCACTCGCCTGACCACGAAGCCGAAAGCAGCCTGATGGAGCACCTGATCGAGCTGCGGACGCGGCTGATCCGTGGCATGGCGGGCGTGGCGATCGTGCTGGTGGTGGCAGTGCCGTTCGCCAAGCGCATCTTTGACCACCTGGCACTGCCGCTGCTGGCGGCGCTGCCGGTGGACCAGGCCCAGAAGATGATCGCGGCCGATCCGACCTCGGGTTTCTTCGCGCCGATCAAGCTGGCCTTCTACCTGTCGCTGTTCGTCGCCTCGCCCTGGCTGATCTACCAGGCATGGTCCTTCGTCGCGCCGGGCCTGTACAAGCACGAGAAGCGCCTGGCCGTGCCGCTGCTGGTGTCCTCGATCCTGCTGTTCTTCACCGGTTGCGCGTTCGCGTATTTCGCGGTGCTGCCGGCGGTGTTCCATGCGCTGACCGTCTTCACTCCCGACGTGGTGACGCTGGCGCCGGATCCGGCCAAGTACCTGGATTTCGTGATCGTGATCTTCCTGGCGTTCGGCCTGAGCTTCGAGCTGCCGGTGGCGATGGTGATCGTGGTGGCACTGGGCCTGGTGACTCCGCAGCAGCTCAAGGAATCGCGCGGCTACGCCATCGTCGGGGTGTTCGTCATCGCCGCGGTGATCACCCCGCCGGACGTGGTCTCGCAGCTGATGCTGGCCCTGCCGATGTGCCTGCTCTACGAACTGGGCATCATCGCCTGCCGCTGGGTGATCCCGCGCAAGCCGGCGCTGACCTGATCGATCATCGCCACGCCAGGCATGGCGTCGGCACCAGGCAAACGGCCCGCTCGCGCGGGCCGTTTCGGTTTGCGACCGCGGCGTGTCCGCCGATCAGGCGGCGAAGGTACCCGGGCTGGACGGGGGCGGCGGCGCTGGCGCGGCTTCACTCGCCGTGGCGCCAGGCGCCTGGCCGAGCAGCTGGCGCCAGGCACTGGTGACGCAGCCACCGAGCAACGGCAGCATCACCCCCATCAACAGCACGTTGGTCAGCAGCACGCCGATGCCCTGTCCGGCCACCATCGATACGGCCAGGCCCAGCAACTGCACGATCACCATCAGCGGCACCAGCACGATGAACAGCAGCAGATAGAACACCACCACCGCCGGCAGGTTGTGCAGGCAGGCGCGCAGGCTGTTGGACATCGCCTCGCCACCGCGGCGGCCGGCGAAGGTCACGTCCGGTACCGCCACGAACACCAGCAGGCTGGCCATCAGCGCGCCGGCGATCAGCAGCAGCAGCCACAGCAGCAGGCGCCCGGCGGGCAGCTGGGCAACCAGCGCCGGATCGGGCTGGCCACCGCTGGCGGCCTGCTCCTCCAGGTGGGCGATCACGGTCTGCAGTTGCTGCACGCCTTCGGTGCCCAGCAGCGCCATCAGCAGCAAACCGGCAAACAGGGCCAGCATCACCTGCGGCAGCAGCGTCGCGACCAGGCTCGGCACGTGGCCGCTGCGAAAACCGCCAAACAGATCGCCCGGGCGCACCGGCTCGGCAGCGCCCGCCTTGCGCACCGCGCCCAGCACGCCGGCAAACAGCACCGGCGAGGCCAGTCCCAGCAGCAGCTGCAGGAACAGCCCCGGCACGGTGGCCAGCAGCATCACCTGTGCCGCCACCAGCGACAGCAGCGCCCACAGCGCGCCCAGCATGCCCAGCTGCAGGGGCGCCTGGCGCAGGGTGGCCAGTCCGTCCAGCAGCCATTGCGCGCCGGCGCTGGCCGGCACCTTGTTGATCATCGACATCGAAAACTTCCGGGAAAACAGCGGGGGAACACTTGGACAGGCCGGGGCGCGGCCCGATCAGCGCGCACGCGCCTGGCGGGCGTGGCGCACGAACCGACGCAACAGTGTGCGCGCCTGCGGGGCGGCCGTCACCTCGCGGTTGATCTGGACCGGGCACTGGCCGGTACTGCGCAGGTGCTCGGCCCGGGCGGCGACATAGCCGCGCATGTGGTGGGTGGCAAATTCCGGGTGGAACTGCACGCCCCAGGCCCGCTCGCCCCAGCGGAAGGCCTGGCAGCCGTCGCGTTGGGAGCGGGCCAGCACGGTGGCCCCCTCGGGCGCGCGCAGCACGGTCTGGACGTGGCTGGTGTGGGCCACGAAATCCTCCGGCAGGTGCGCGAACAGCGGGTCCTCCAACGCCGGTGGATGCAGGTCGATGCGCACGGTGCCCGACTCGCGCCCGGCCGGGTTGTAAGCCACCTCGCCGCCCAGCGCGTGGGCCAGCAGCTGGTGGCCGTAGCAGATGCCCAGCAGCGACTGGCCCTCGTGCGCGGCGTCGCGCAGCCAGGCGGCGGCGTGTTCGCTCCATTCGGCGCGGTCGGTGACCATGGCCGAGGAGCCGGAGACGATGATCCCGGCAAAGCCATGGCGCGCCGGCAGCGCATCGCCACGCTCGACGTTGGCGACCACGGTCTCGTGGGCTTCCAGGCCGGCGGCGACCCGGATCCAGTGCGAAAACCCGCCGTGGCGCTTGAGCGTGCGCAGCGGCTGGCCGGTTTCAAGGATCAGAAAAGGGGCGTTCATTCCCGTGGGGGCAAGACCGAAACGACTTCCTCGATTGTCGTCAGACCACGCGCCACCATGTCAAGGCCCGCATCGCGCAGCGTGCGCATGCCCTGGATGCGCGCGGCGCGGGTGAAGGCGGCCAGGTCCATGTCGCCGCGGATCATCGCGCGCAACTGCGGGGTCAGCGGCATCAGTTCGTACAGGCCGACGCGGCCCATGTAGCCGGTCCGGCGGCACTCCAGGCAGCCGACCGGGCCGTGCGGATGGGCGTCCTCGGGCACGCTGCGGCCGGTTTCCAGCAGGATTTCCCAGGCGTGCGGCTGCACCGCTGCGGGCGCCTTGCAGTGCGGGCACAGGGTGCGCACCAGGCGCTGGGCCAGCACGCCGGTGAGGGTCGAGGCGACCAGGTAATGGGCCACGCCCAGGTCCAGCAGGCGGGTGATGGCCGAGGGCGCATCGTTGGTGTGCAGCGTGGACAGCACCAGATGGCCGGTCAGCGAGGCCTGGACCGCCATCTGCGCCGTTTCCAGGTCGCGGATTTCGCCGATCATGATGATGTCCGGATCCTGGCGCAGCAGCGTGCGCACGCCGGAAGCGAAATCCAGATCGATGTTGGTCTGGACCTGCATCTGGTTGAACTCGGGCGAG
>JBIIHJ010000279.1:0-5558 GCA_044235875.1 Pseudoxanthomonas sp. | reverse complement strand
CTGGCAAGCGGGCGCTCGTTACAGGTGCCGCGCGAGGCATTGGCGCAGCTGCCGCACTGAAGTTGGCTGAAGATGGTGCCGATGTTGCAATCACATATGAGAAGTCCGCCGACAAGGCAGAAACGCTCGCCGCCGAAATTCGCTCCTTGGGACGCAGGGCTATCGCAATTCAAGCAAACGCGGCCAGCCCCGAAGCCTGTGTTGCAGCCGTCGAACAAACTGTCGCCTCGTTTGGAGGTCTCGACATCCTGGTCAATAACGCGGGTGTGCTATTCGCAGGCCCGTTTGTCGAGCAGCCGCTCGAAGAGATGAGCCTGCAACTGGACATCAATGTCCGCGGTGTGTTCGTGACGACTCAGGCCGCTTTGAAGTACCTCCCCAACGGTGGCCGTATCGTCACGATCGGTAGCAATGCTGGCCTGGCTGTTCCGTTCGCCGGCATTGCCGTGTACGCGGCGACCAAGTCGGCGATGGAGAGCTTTACTCGCGGGCTTGCCCGGGAGCTTGGTCCTCGCGACATCACCGTCAATTTGGTTCGTCCCGGCCCGATCGACACCGACATGAATCCCGCCGATGGCGACTTGGCGCCGTCCATTCTTCCTAGTCTTTCCATTCCGCGTTATGGGAAGACGCGGGAAGTTGCCGAGGCAGTTGCCTTCCTGGCAGGGCCGGGTGCCGCATATGTCACCGGCTCGGGCATCTTGGTCGATGGCGGTATTAGCGCCTGAGCACTCGTCGGCGCAAGGGCGGCGGCATCGTCCGCCCCTGCGCACAAAGATTCGACAGAACTTATCTATGGGAGAGACAACATGACGAAGATGATGGTGGTTTGCGCTGGCGGTGCAGACGTCTGGTTTGACCGTGACTACTACGCGAATGAGCATTTGCAGATTGCCAAGGCGTGCTGGGAAGAGCACGGACTTCAATCAGCGGAGGCTTTTTTTCCTTACTCCGATTCCAGCGATTGGGTCTCCATCGGCGTGTACACCTTCTCTTCCGAAGAAGGCGTGCATGCCGCATTGGCTAGTCCGAATATGCAGCAAGTAATGGATGACGTGAAGAATTTCACCGACGCCACAGTCGTGCTGCGCAGCCTGTTCAAAGAATTCTGAGCGATAGAGCCTGCATCGTGAAAAAGGGCACAGAGCGGTCGCACAAGCAGCAACCGCTCTCTACCTAGCAAGGACCTTTGCCTAGTTAGCCTTGTGCGAGCACGGATCAGTCGCGATCGATCCGGAAGCGCATTGAACTAAAGTCCAAGGTGAAGCCGGTTGCGTTCGCCCATGCATCTTGACCGAGTGATCCGTACATGGGGGGGCCGCCCGGTCCAGGACGATTAACTGTCTGAATGCGCACGTTATAAAGCGTCATTTGCTGCTCCCCGAGAACAAACTTCCAGACCGGCTGAGTGACGGTATCGAAGCTTTGCGCGCCCCCCATACCCGCCGAAAGATGCTGCCCGCGCGGCCAGGTGCCTGCATGATCTTTCACCTTCTCCCAGTACAAAGAGGACAAGCTTGTAGCGCTTGCTCCAGTGTCTAGAGCCAGGGGTACCAAGCCTGCTTCCGTGGCAACCATGATTGTCGGTGAAAGATTGTCCATGTAGATCTGGGCGCCGCCCTTCATCGTACTTTCCGCAGGCCCAATCGCGACGGCTTTGTCGCCAACGAAGCGAACGCGACCAAGCGCTTGGAACACAGGAAAACCAAACGCGGCTGAAATTTGGTGATCCTTGTTCGGCAGTTTGATATGCAACAGTTGATCACTCACTACGAGTACGGCCACATTTCGGAGCGTGGCACTGCCGAGTTGAATTTCCTTTATGACCGCCACTTTGCTCTGCACAGTGGCACCGGTGCTGGAGGCTATGTTGCCAATTGCCCCCTTGATCTGTAGTCCAAGGCGGGCAGCGAAGCTCTCACTGACGACCGAGTAATTAGCGCCTGAGTCCAACATCCACGATCCGCTGACGCCGTTCGCCACCGCATCGACGTCCAAGGTTCCAAGGGGATTGCGTCGGATGGGCAACTGGGAATGCCCCGAGAAACGTATTGTCTGGGGTGGGACATCTTGAAGTGCGCTTGCCAAGGTCAAGACATCTTTCACTCCCTTCACAATGTCAGGTGACAGCTCGTCACCGTGGTGTGCAACGACTGCGCGAAGGGCCTCAGCTTGGTCCCTATACGATGAGGTCTTCTGATAATCATCTGCTAGGGTCAGCAATGCCTTGGCCGCCAGCGGCGAATGCTTGCTCTCCAGTTTCGGAAGCGCAACTTCGAGGGCGCGCCTCGAGGCTGCAACGTCATTCATGCGATTACTTGCCAAGCCACGCACGTAAAGGCCCTCTGCAGTATCGGGAAGGGTCGTCAACAGCGCAGTCACTTCATCCATGCGCCATCCATCCAGTGCTGCCTCGGACTTGGCAACGGAATCGCCTTGGTACGCCATCGCGCTGGGACAACACGCACAGGCGATTACCGCCAGGAGATGCACGAAAGAATATTTGTTCAAAGGAGAGCCTTTTGAGGCTTAAGAATGGTCCGCCTAATGCGGTGAGTATTTGTTCGAGGTGCCGATAGACCCCTGACGAAGCCTGGTGGCGGCCTTCGATAGGGCCGTTAGTCAGCAGAGCCTCCGAGCTACCGCCGCCGACATGCTCACCCCAGAGGTTGATGTAACTCCAAGAACTCGCAAGCAACTACAGGCTTCACTCGAACCGATGAGTACCGGCGCATCGCCGAGCATGAAGGGAACACTCCGCATTCGCTTGGCTGCGTCAGAGGTGCAGCCGGGCATCCAGGCTGCTTCCGGGTCTACTTAAGCGCCGAGACCGCCATCGATCGTGTGCATCGCCCCAGTCACAAACCCAGCCTCCGGCCCAGCCAGCCAAGCCACCATGCCCGCAACTTCCTCGGGGCGCCCGTGACGCCGGATCGCCATCAAGTCATGCAGGGAGTCTTTCATAGGGCCATCGGCCGGATTCATATCGGTATCGACTGGGCCGGGCTGAACTACGTTGATTGTGATGCCACGTGGACCGAAATCGCGCGCCAGACCACGTGCCATACCTTGTAACGCTGACTTGCTTAGCGCATAGGCAGCGAGCCCAGGCACGGGCATACGATCGCCATTGACGGATCCGATGACGATGATCCTGCCGCCTTTTTTCATCTGGCGGGCGGCCTCGACAGAGGCGTAGTAGGGTGAGTGGACATTGATACGAATCAAGCGGTCAATCTCGTCCGGATCCAGATCCAGCGCATCGCCAAAAATTGCCACCCCAGCGTTCACGACAAGCACATCGAGTGCCCCTTGCTCTCGCACCGTAGCAATGACGGCGTCGCGATCTGCGCTATCGGTCTGCACGGCCACACTGGCGGTGTCAGAAGCCAGACGTTCCGCAGCATCCTGTGAACCTGAGTAGGTGAAGACCACACGCGCCCCTTCGCCTGTAAACCTCCGGACAATCGCAGCTCCGATGCCCCGGCTGCCGCCAAGAACCAACACCGATTTTCCCTGAAAAGCAGTCATATCAAGCTCTCTTTATTTATGTAGTGGACCATACATTTGACGCAAGGGTGTCGTCAAGGTATTTTTTACAGATGACTACAAAAAGTCCTGCTCTACGCCGGGGTCGGCCGCGCTCGTTCGATGCGGATGAGGCCGTGGCCAAGGCGCAGCGTCTCTTTCATGTCCACGGATATGACGGCGTCAGTGTGGCCACGGTAATTGGCACAGTCGGGATCAATCCGCCCAGTTTTTATGCGGCCTTCGGCAGCAAGCTGGCTCTTTATACCCAAGCGCTAGCGCGATATTCCTGTACGAACGCGCTGCCCCTGACTGATCTGCTGCGGGAAGATCAAGAGGTGGCAAAAGGGTTGGGATCTCTCTTACAGGAGGCGGCGAAGCGGTATGCGATCGATGGCGAGGCGGGCGGATGTCTGGTGCTACAGGGGATAGGAAGCGAGGACCAGGACGCTAAGCTTGCCGCGGGTAGGTACTACATCGCAGCACAAGATGCGATCAGGGCCTTCATCGCAGAACGTCATCCGGAGCATGCCGATCTCCTTACCGATGTTGTGATCACTGCGATGGCGGGACTTTCAGCGCAGGCACGCAATGGCGTGAGTCAACAGCGCCTGATGATGACCGCCCGGTTTTCAGGTCGGGCGATTGAACAATTGCTCTCAGCCCCCACGACGGGCTGATCTCTTACGCTCGCCACACAGAAGCAATGAAGTCTCTCTGCTGCCTGTGGCTTTGGTATAAATCACGGCCGGTCGTAAGGCTTCGCCTGTAAATGGGCGCCTTGGCTTCCGGCGCTCGTAGAGCGCCCTGGGCAAGAACGCCGCGGGCGCGTCCTTGTTCCGGCCTCGCAGGAGCAGACTTCTGCTCAAAGAGCTCGGCACCCAGATGCGGCGGCGCATTGACCTGATCAACACCTGCATCGTCTGCAGGCGAACGCGACTTGCCGCCGCTCTGAGCTGGTGGCGGCTGCAAAACAATTTTCCCGACAGCCCTGTCGGAGAAACGACACGCACTGAATGACCGCCTCGAGCAAGGCACTGGCCAAGATGGTCATCTAGACACTGGGCAGCTCCCACTTTCGAACGCGGCTCCTTTCAAAAATGCACGAAAAATATTCATAAATGGCAGTCCACAAACAGTATTGCCCATAGCACCATTGCTGCCTGTCATGGCACCCGAGTAGATCGTCTTGATCTTCCTCTTGAACATCGTTGTGCAATTTGACGCCGCAGTGGATCAAGCAACGCGGCAAGATCTGCTTTCAAAAGAGCAGGCCGCTTCTAGGCAGCACCTGGCTGAAGGCAAGCTTCGTCATATCTGGCGGACGCCTGCACAGCAAGCGAACTGGAGCATCTGGGAGGTCGACGATCCCACCGAACTCCACAGCCTTGTATCTGCCTTGCCTCTTTACACCTGGATGACCGTGTCAGTTCACCCCTTGGCTGCTCATCCCGTCACCGGAAGCGACTTTTTCGAACATGCCGTTACGCCGGTCTATGAGGACACCACGCAGATCCAGGCGCCGCAAGAGAACATCGATGAGTCGCTGGAAGTAGCGATGCTTGTGAGCTATGCGAGCAAGTCGCGTCAGCGTTTTGACCGTGAGTACTACATGGCGCGCCACATACCGATGGTCGAGAAGGCGTGGACACCGCTTGGCCTGCAATCCACTGAGGTACTTTTTTCTGCAAGCAATGATCAGGAAGTCACGGTGGTTTGCCTGTGCAAGTTCAGCACCGAAAGCGCCATGCATGCGGCACTCGCGGCGCCGGAAACAGCAGCAATCATGTTGGACATCAAGCAGTTCACCGACATCACTCCGACGCGATGCGTCCTGAGAAGCCGATAAGCACGCGGAAAGCGACGAGGCCGAACACATGAATACCGAAAACAATGTATCTAGCTCGCTGCCAGCACCCGTTTGGTCAGGTGTTCCTGCCCGTACATCTCGTCGCGGGCACTTTTGGATAACAGGTGAGCGCGTACAGAAGGAGGGGCTGAGCTATCAGGCAGGTCCTATGTATGTGGCA
>JBIIHJ010000278.1:0-5566 GCA_044235875.1 Pseudoxanthomonas sp. | reverse complement strand
ACCCGCTGCCGCACATGGACGTGATCAAGGATCTGGTCCCGGACCTGACCCACTTCTACGCCCAGTACGCCTCGATCAAGCCATGGCTGCGCACCCAGACCCCGGCACCGGACCGCGAGCGCCTGCAGTCGCCGCAGGACCGCAAGCAGATCGACGGCCTGTACGAATGCATCCTGTGCGCCTGCTGCTCGACCAGTTGCCCGAGCTACTGGTGGAACGGGGAGCGCTACCTGGGGCCGGCGATCCTGCTGCAGGCCTATCGCTGGATCATCGACTCGCGCGACGAGGACACCGGTGCGCGCCTGGACGATCTGGAAGACCCGTTCAAGTTGTATCGCTGCCACACCATCATGAACTGCGCGCGCACCTGCCCGAAGGGTCTGAACCCGGCCAAGGCGATCGCCGAGATCAAGAAGCTGATGCTGGCCCGCGCCGCCTGATCGCAGCGCACGTCGTACGCAATGCGCCCTCCGCTGGAGGGCGTTTTGCTTTCTCGCCCCTTTGGACCCCGCCCATGAGCGACGCCCCCGAGCCCAACTTCGATCCGGTCATCAAGCGTCTGCGCTGGCGCTGCCGTCGCGGCATGCGCGAGCTTGACCAGCTGTTCGAGCGCTACCTGGACAAGGCGTGGGCGACCGACTCCGAAGCACAGCGGGCGGTTTTCCTACAGCTGCTGGAATGCGAGGACGATAAGCTCTGGCGCTGGTTCATGGGCTACGAGGATTGCCCCGATGTCGCGCTCGCACAGCTCATGGAAAGGATCCGCCAGCTGCCGCCTTGAATGGCGTCCTTCGCCCCTGGTGGGCGTGATGGTGGGCGTGCTTGGCTTGCTCAGCGTGGTATCGCTGATCGGCAGCGCGCTGCCTGCATGGGCCGGGGCAGGGGGCTGCGTACTGGCGCTCGGTGGTGCGGGCTGGCGTGCGCGCCGCTACCTGCGGCAGCCGGCCCGCATGCTGGTCATCCCGGGTGGCGCCCTGGCACCGATGCTCGATGGCGTGCCGCTGAGCCGGTTTTCGCTGCAATGGCGCGGCCCGCTGGCCTTTGCGGCGTGGCGCGACGTGCAGGGTGGCTGCGGCCACCTGGTGTGGTGGCCCGACACGCTGGATGCGCGGCAACGACGTGAACTGCGTCTGGCCGCTGACCAAGTGGGCATATCCGCCGTGGTCGCGGCAATGGCACCATAGCGGAGCAACGGGTCGCATCGCGGCCCGCCTCTTCTTCATCGCAGGGCGCAATGTTCAAACCCATTCCTGTCGCCATCGGCCTGCGCTACCTGCGCGCCAAGCGGCGCAACGGCTTCATCTCCTTCATCTCGCTGGCTTCCATCCTGGGCATCGCCCTGGGGGTGACCGTGCTGATCACCACGCTGTCGGTGATGAGCGGCTTCCAGCGCGAGATCCGTGACCGCCTGCTGCAGATGACCGCACATGCCACCGTCAGTGCCGCCGGCCAGCCGATGCAGAACTGGCCCGAGGCAGTGAGGCTGGCGCTGAGCGATCCACGCGTGGCCGGCGCCGCACCGTACGTGGACAGCGAAGCGCTGATGACGGGCATGGCCGAACAGAACCAGGGGGCGATGGTCCGCGGCATCGTGCCGGACCAGGAAGCGCATGTCTCGGTGCTGGCCAAGAAGATGGACGCCGGCTCGATCGATACGCTGCAGCCGGGCAAGTTCAACATCCTGCTGGGCAGCGAGCTGGCGGTCTGGCTGGGCGTGCGCGTTGGCGATACGGTCAACGTCACCACGGCCAAGCTGGACAGCACGCCGATGGGCACGGTGCCGCGTGCCAAGCGCTTCACCGTCACCGGCATCTTCACCGTCGGCTACAACGACGTGGACAAGGGCATGGCCTTCGTCCACATGCAGGACATGCAGCGATTGACGCGAATGGGCGACGGTGTGAGTGGCGTGCGGTTGATGCTGCACGACATGAACCAGTCGTGGCAGGTGGCGCGCGACCTGGCCGGACGCCTGCAGCAGCTTGGTCCTTATCCATACCGCATCAGCGACTGGACCAGCGAGAACGCCAACCTCTACCAGTCCTTGAAGATGGAGAAGACGGTAATGGGCATCCTGCTGTCGCTGATCATCGCGATGGGCGCCTTCAACCTGGTGTCCTCGCAGGTGATGCTGGTGACCGACAAGCAGGCCGACATCGCCATCCTGCGCACGCTGGGTCTGACCCCGCGCGGGGTCATGCAGGTCTTCATGGTGCAGGGCACGCTGATCGGCGTGATCGGTACGGTGGCCGGGGTGATCGGCGGCATCGGCCTGACCATGAACCTGGAGCGCATCCTCGAGCTGATCGAGCGCGTGTTCAAGGTGACCCTGTTGCCGTCTGATGTGTACTACATCACCGGGCTGCCGTACGACCTCGATCCGCACGAGATCGTGCTGATCGCCTGCATCGCGCTGGGCATGAGTTTCCTGGCGACGCTGTATCCGGCGTGGCGCGCGGCGCGTACCGATCCGGCCGAGGCCCTGCGCTATGAATGACCTGACCCCACATGCCGACGGCACGGTCATCCGCGCCGAGGCGCTGGCCAAGACCTACGCCGAAGGCAAGATGAAGACGCCGGTGTTCGACGGACTGGAACTGGCGGTGCAGGCCGGCGAAACCGTCGCGATCGTCGGTGCCTCGGGCGCCGGCAAGAGCACGCTGCTGCACCTGCTGGGCGGGCTGGATACGCCGACTTCGGGCGAGGTGTTCGTGGCCGGGCAGCAGATGTCCAAGCTCTCCAACTCGGCCCGCGGCCAGCTGCGCAATCGGGCGTTGGGCTTCGTCTACCAGTTCCATCACCTGCTGCCGGAATTCACCGCGCTGGAGAACGTGATGATGCCGGTCGCGCTGGGCGGCCAGGACATGGCCACCGCCAAACAGCGCGCCACGGCCCTGCTGGAGCAGGTCGGCCTGGGCCATCGCCTGGAGCACAAGCCGGGCGAACTGTCCGGCGGCGAGCGCCAGCGGGCCGCAGTGGCGCGTGCGCTGGTCAATCGCCCGGCCTGCGTGCTCGGCGACGAGCCGACCGGCAACCTGGACGAGAAGACCGCCGCCACGGTGTTCGACCTGATGCTGGAGCTCAACCGCGCGCAGAAGACCAGCCTGGTGCTGGTCACCCACGACCGTCGCCTGGCCGCGCGCCTGGATCGCACCCTGGAGCTGCACCAGGGCAAACTGCGTCCGGTGACGCTGTGAACGCAGGGAAGTTGGCAAGCGCGGCAACGCGCCGGTAGAATCGGCGCCACGGGGCCATAGCTCAGCTGGGAGAGCGCGTCGTTCGCATCGACGAGGTCAGGAGTTCGATCCTCCTTGGCTCCACCATCCAACGACAAAGCCACCTCCGGGTGGCTTTTGTTTTCAAGCGCTTATGCGCCTGTGCGTACCAGAATCGGCGCACGTGGAGAATTTGCATCACGGCTCCAGGCCTCCGATGTCTTCAGCGCTGCACTCCGGTGTATTTCAGCAGTCGGCATCAGTGCGTATTCCCAGACGACGCCGGTCGACGTCAGCGCGGAGCTCTGCGACCCCCCCGGATTTGCTTCGACGCAGTTGTGGACGTTCGAGGGACTGGAGGCCGCGCGCCGGCTTTACGAGAAGCATGGGTTCGCATTGGCACGTGAGTGGCAAGGGACACAGTGGGGTTCGGAGCTGATGGAACAGCAGTTCACCAGGCCAATGCCGCCCGCTGCCTGAGCCCGAATGGGTCACAAAAGTCGCGCTGATCGCGCGACGCGCGTGGTGATCAGAGTGCAGTGCGCGGCAGAGGCTGCCTGCAGCTGGCTGACGCAGGCCTGTTGCCCCTGGACTGTCGGGTCATGGTTGCGCAGGCTGCGTCCATTGCGGGGCCGGACGCACCATGCGCGGGGACGTGTCGCCGATGGTCAGGTGTTCTGTCTTCGAAGCGGGTTCTTCAGGCCGGCTGTCGTCGATACGAGCGATTCAGTGGCCGGATATTCAAACCCGAGTGCGGCGTGCTCTGAAGGCGGACGCGCCATGCCGACCACATGGAGAGCGCATCGAGGTTGAGCGAGGTCGGGACCGACCGGGAATATCCATGAGGGCAGATGGCCAGCCATCCATGGGGGTGTAGCGGAACGTCCCAAGACATCAGCCCAGGCGGGCTCCCAGCGCTGCCGGGAACCCATCTTCCGGTGCTTTGACCGACTTGGTCACGATGTAGGTGCAGTAGTGCTCGATCCCCAGGTCTTCTTCCAGCAGGCCTTCCATGAAGGCCTGGTATTGCTCGATGTCGCGGCACTGGACCATCGCGATGAAGTCGATGCCGCCGCCGGTGGCGTAACAGAAACTCACCTCCGGCGCCTGGCGCATGCGCTGGGCGAAATTGCGCATGGACTCGGCGGTGTGGTGGCCCAGCACGATCTGCACCAGCACCTGGCTGGTGCGGAACATGCGCCGCCAGTCGATGATCGCGCGATAGCCGCGGATCAGCCCGGCCGCCTCCAGCTTGCGCACGCGCTCCCAGGCCGGGGTGATCGACAGATTGATCGATTCGGCCAGGCTGGACTTGGTCACGCGCGCATCGGTGGACAGGATGCGCAGGATCTTCAGGTCGTAGCGATCGAGCGTGAGCCCGTCGGCACCACGCAGGCGTTCGTCATCGCTTACAGGGACATCGGAGTGCATGGCAACGTTGCTGGCATCAGCGCTTGGCTCGACAAGAGTGTCAGGATAAAGAAAACCGCCGTGCCACATCCGCGGCGGCATCCTGCAAGCATCGGCGCATTGAGGGCGGCACGCCGCCGCCGTCGATCTCAGTCCTTCGCCGGGGTGCCGGTGACCACCGGCAGGATCACCGCGCTGCCGTCGCTTCCGCCCAGCTTCACCGTGATGTCGGCCTTGCGGTAGTCCTCCGGCTTGGCCAGGAAGATGTTCTCCACGTAGGTCTGTGGATTGCGGTCGTACAGAGGGAACCAGGTCGACTGCACCTGGACCATCACCCGGTGCCCGGGCAGGAAGGTGTGGTTTGCATTGGGCAGGGCGAAGCGGATGCCGACCGGGGTGTTGGAAGGGATCGCGCTGGGATGGGCAAAGCTGTCGCGGTAGCGCCCGCGCAGGATGTCGGCCGAGACCATCAGCTGGTAGCCGGCCATCTTCGGATCGGCTGGCGTCTGGTCGGGATATACGTCGATCAGCTTGACCACGAAGTCGCCATCGCTGCCGGTAGTGGACAGGGTCAGGTCCACCTTGGGTACGCCGCTGATGCGCAGCGGTGCATCAAGCACTTCGGTGACGAAGGTCAGCACGTCGGGCCGCGAAGACGCCTCGCGCTGGTCGGTCACCAGCCAGTGCGGCCAGGGATTGTTCTCATAGCCACTGCCCTGGACCGGACGCGGCAGGAAGGGAATCGGCTTGGCCGGATCGGAGGTGTAGTCGGCGCTGCCCGGCGTGGCCTGGGCGTGGAAGCTGAGCCCGCCGTCGTTTTCCAGGTACAGCGGCGCAGGCTTGATGCTGCAGCCCTTGGCACAGCCCAGCGGCCAGGCCTTGAGGTGCTCCCAATGGTTCTCGCCGGTGCGGAACACGGTGACTGGCGCGACCTGCATCGG
>JBIIHJ010000277.1:0-5568 GCA_044235875.1 Pseudoxanthomonas sp. | reverse complement strand
GAGCAGGCGCGCGAAATAGGCCTCCGACACGGCGGTCGAGCCGCTGGAGGCCTCGATCACCGGCGCGCCTTCGCGCAGCCAGCCGTTGACCAGCGCGTAGAGAAACAGCGAGCGCGCCAGCCGGTGTTTGAGGCTGCCGGTGGGATGGCTGGACTCGTCCTTCAGGTACACGTCGATGCCGGGATAACCCGGCAACGCCAGCGGAATCAGGTGGGTATCGGCCGAACGGTTGAAGTCGGCTTCGATCTTGTGGATGGCGGCGGCCACCCAGTCGCGCTGCGACATGGGCTCGGGTTCGATGACGGTAAGAACCGTTGATTCTAAGCCGGTCGCACCGCCGGCGCCTGCCGCCACGCGCCCAGGCGGGCCATCGCCCAGATGCCCAGCAGCGGTCCGGGCGCCAGCACCATCAGCGTCCATTGCCAGCTGCCCAGGCTGCGCGCCAGCAACGGCAGGCCCCACAGCGTCGCAGCGGTGAGCACATAGCCCAGGCCCACCTGCAGGGTCAGCGCGGTCCCGACGAAGCGCGGATCGGCATGCTCGGAGACCAGTGCGGAAAATTGCGCCGAATCGGCGATCACGCTGATCCCCCAGACCACGCCCACGGCGACGAACAACCATGTCGGGCCGTCAAACACCCACGGCATCGACACGCAGCATCCAGCCGACACCGCCATCGCCAGCGCCGCAGTGCGGGCCCGGCCGAAGCGATCCGCCGCGCGCCCGGCCAGCACGCAGCCCAGCGCGCCGGAGGCGATCACCGCGAAGGTCAGCGCGGCCGCGTTCAACCCACTGCCCTGGCGCGCCAGCGCGGCGCGCGCATAGGTCGCGAACCACGCCCACATCGCATACAGCTCCCACATGTGGCCGAAGTAGCCGCACATCGCCAGCAGCACGCCGCGATTGCGCAGCGTGGCCGCGGCATCGGCAATGCGGAACGGCGCCCTGGGAAAGGGGAACGGGCCTTCGCGCACGCCGGCCGCGATCAGCACCGCGCCGGCCAGCGTCGCGACGGAGGTGGCCACGATCACCGCCTGCCACCGGGCACCACCCAGCGCGCCCAACAGATGCGGCGAGGCCGAGCCGATCGTGATCGCGCCGATCAGTACCCCCAGCGCAAGCCCGCGCCCCTGCACGAACCACGTCGCCACCAGCTTCATCGCCGGCGGATACACGCCCGCCAGGCACACGCCGGTCGCCATCCGCAGCAAGAGCCATTGCATCGGGCTGTGCGCGACCAGCAGCAGCGCATTGCAGAAGGCCACCGCCAGCGCCGAGCCGGTCACCAAGGCGCGCAGCGGCACCCGATCGGCCAGGCCCGAGGCCGCAGAGCCCACCGCACCCAGGACGAAACCCAGCTGCACCGCGATGGTCAGCCACGCGCCGACGCTGTCGTCGAAGCCGTACAGCACGCGCAGCTGCGGCAACACCGCAGTGGCCGAGAACCACGGGCTCATCGTCAGCACCAGGGCGAGCGCCAGCGCGGCAAGCGCCGCCCAGCGTCCCGGCACCGCACGCGGCGCGGCGGCCTGCGCCAGCGCGGAACTCATCCGCTGGTCAACGATGTGACGTAGCCGCCTGCCTCGCGCCGCAGGCAGGCCCGGCCACGCTGCTGGCCGATGGTGCTGGCCCGCGTGCAGATCGGCCCGTCCTGCCGCACGGTCAGCACCTTGCCCAGTCGACAGGGGTGTCGCCGAGGGCAGCCGCCTTGAGCAAAGCCCAGTGCACCGACAGCAACACCGCGCCCGGCACCAACAGGTCTGCAACCACCGCTGCGCTGCGCAGGCCCGACGTCACCTCGTCCTGCACGATCAGCCCACCGAGGCGCGATGTCCTGGCGAACGCTGCGTCGGCGTGCAGCGGATTGCGATCACCGCCGATCCCGGCGACATCCGTGGTGTCGCGCATCGACACGATGCAGCAACGCTGCGCCCGTGCGCCTGGCCACGGCATGGCGGCACGCGTCTCGATCCAGCCTGCAGGCTGCGTCATGGGGACCCTCCGGTGCAGCCATTGTCCAACGCTGCCGCCGTTGTCCACTACTCAACGATGGGCTAAGCCGCCGCTATCCTGTCCCACCGCTACCGGTGACCGTCCATGTCCGACCTGCCTGCCCTGCCCGACACGCCGCCAGGCCGTTATCGCCACTACAAGGGCGGCCAATACGAAGTGATCGGCAGCGTGCGCCACAGCGAAACCCTGGAGCCGCTGGTGCTCTACCGCGCCCTGTATGGCGAAGGCGGGCTGTGGGTGAGGCCGCATGCGATGTTCTTCTCCCAGGTCGACCACGACGGCCAGTCCGTAGCGCGCTTCGCACGCATCGGGCCAGATGCGCCATGAGTTGCAGCGTGGAAGGCGCGATCGTGATCCGCCAAGCGGTGCTGCCCGACGAGCTGGACGCGGTGGTCGCCCTGTTCGAGGAATACGGCGCCTCCCTGGGCATCGACCTGGGCTTCCAGGATTTCGCAGCCGAGGTCGCGCACCTGGCCGAGCATTACGCGCCGCCCGGGGGCGCGCTGTACGTCGCGGAGCGGGATGGCTTGCTCATCGGCTGCGTGGCCCTGCGCGCTTTCCAGGCACCGCACATCGCCGAGCTCAAGCGCCTGTACGTGCGTCCTGCAGGTCGCGGCCACGCGCTGGGACGGCGCCTGTCACGCATCGCCATCGAACGCGCCGCCGCCCTCGGTTACAGGCAATTGCGCCTGGACACCTTGCCGACCATGCCTGCCGCACAGGCCTTGTACACGGGCCTGGGATTTCGCGACATCGCACCGTATCGCTTCAACCCGATCGCCGGCACGCGGTACATGGAGCTCGCCCTGCCGCGCGCACGTTGACGCCAAGGCACTGCGACGCGCGATGCTGGCCCCGAGCCCACGTGCGCCGGTCCGAGCCGGCACCGGGCGACCAATGTGCCGCCGCACCGATGGACTTTCACCTGCACACAGTAAGATCGCGCCCCAGCTCCCCGAAGGACCGACCATGCTGCGAAGGTTTTCCCTGTTGCTGCCTGCGGTGCTGGCCCTGAGCGCCTGCACCGCCCAATCGCCAGCACCCAGCCAGGACGCGCCAGCCAAGACTGCCGCCCCCCCGACAACCCAGGACGTCACTCCGATGCAAGATGCCAGCACCGCCACCGCCGTTTCCACACAGATCAAGCCCCCCTCCCCGGAGAGCGTGCTGTACTTCATCAGCAACATCGATGGGGATGGCGCCACCTCGTACGAGATCGAAAACGGATCCTGGATCAACTACTGGTACGGCTATCAGTTCGAGTTTGGCGGGAAGCATTATTTCACCGGTTTTGCGACTGAAACCGCGGAGAAATATACGCAGGAGCAGAAGGAGTCGATGGCCTCGCCTGAAACCACGGTCACCTTGACCCAAGCCACCTTCGAGGCGGATCCATCGAATACCAAAACGCCGTGGAAATGGCAGGGCACTGAATTGTGGATCGGCGATTTCGGCGGTTTTGGCAAAGCCAACGCCATTGATCCGGACCGCAAGCCGCAGACCTTCGCGACCTCCGACGGCAATCTGTTGCTGGCGGTGCCAACGTGGTACCTGGCGCCTGGCAGCAAGATGCGCACGATCGAGATCCTGCTGTTCAACCCGCACGATCTCGAGGGCACCGACAACAAGCGTTGGCGCTACCTGGGCACCCTGGAGGCCGGCAGCAACAACGACGTCAGCTGCGGCCCGGACGCGCCTGGAAACATTGCTTGCGTGGACACCACTGGCACGCTCGCCTTCGAGCCGGCGCAGGATGGCAAGCTGCCCAAACTGCGGGTCACCCTGTCAGGCAAGGGGCTCGATGCAGGTGACACGCCGACCGAATATCGCTACGATCCGGCCCATACAACCTATCGGCCGACCTCCCGGTAGCGAGTCCAAGGATGTGACTCGGGTCGGCCTCACGCGGCAGCCATCGGCTGCCGCTCATTCGCATGGAGAACGCGATGGCACACGACTACACCCGGGCTCAGGTCCTCGACATCATCGAACGCAAGGCGGCAGAGCACGACATCCCCCGAGATGATTTCCTGCGCTTTGCCCGCATCGAAGTCGGCGAAAAATTCAACGAACTCGCCAGCCGTGGCCCTCACGGCGCCAAGGGGCTGTTCCAGTTCGTCCCAAAGACGGCCGAGGCCTACGGCATCCTGGGACGCGAGCTCGACGCGGTGGCCAATACCGACGCTGCCGCGCGGCTCTACCTGGACAATCGGCGCGTACTGGTCAACCGGCACGAAAGCAATGGCCTGCCGTATCTGTCCGGAAAGGAAAAGCCGGACGGACTGGACATGTACATGGCCCATCAGCAAGGCGCCGATGGCTACCGCTCCATCCAGACCGCCATCGCGACCGGACACTTCGGCCGTGACGACACCCGCGCCAAGATCCTCAACAACTTCGATGGCGACCTGCTACGCCAGTACACCGGCGTGAGCGAAGACCGCTTCCGCCAGATGTCCGACAAGGACATGGCGCAGACGTTCCGCGAATACTGGCGACAGAGTTTCGATCACGTCCGCATCCCGGAGAAAGGGATCGAGCCTGTCACTGCAGGGCATGCGCAAGCGCCGAACGCGCAGCCGGCATCGCCCCACTCAAACGCAGCGGCACAAACCAATGCGACGCCCGCCAAGGCCCAGGGGGCCGCGCACGGCATCGCGCTGGAGTCCGGTTACGCGTTGACGGTGAAGTACGACCACGTCAAATACGCCATGAGCGGAAAATATCCCGGCGTGGATGGCAAGCACGTGGATCAGGGCTACGTGGATTGCTCCGGCTGGGCGGTGACGCTGCAGAACGCGGCAATGAAGGAGATCAATGCCAAGGCTGCACAGGCGGGCGCGGCTGCGCCAGTGTTCACCAACCGTGACCTGTTCTCGCCCGGCAACGACAGCGCCTCGGAAATCGTCCGCAAGAGCCAACAACGCTCCGGCGTGATGATCGAAGGCAAGGCGGTGACGGCCGGGGCGCTGAAGGAAGGCATGATCATCGGCGAGGACAACGGGCCGACCAGTTTCGACAAGGGCCGCTTCAAGGGCATCGACCACATCACCACGGTGGTACGCGACCCGAAGTCCGGCGCGCTGATGATCAGCCAGTCGCGCGGCGGCGAGGGCGTCGAGTTGACGACCGTCGACAAATACCTGGACTACAAGCAGGCGCATGGCGTGGCGCTCTATGCCACCGATCCGCTGGCCAAGGCACGCGACCTGCTGCAGGACCGGGCACAGACCCACACGCAGTGGCAGGGCGAAAAGGCGGCCAAGCCCGTGCACGCCGATCACCATGCCGACGGTGCGCGCACGCTCAAGGATGGCGCCAAGGGCGATGACGTGAAGCAGACACAGGCGCTGCTCAATCGATTCGGCTATCGCGATGGCGAGGGCAAGCCGCTGCGCGAGGATGGCGACTTCGGTACGCGCAGCACTGCGGCAGTCAAGGCGTTCCAGCACGCACACGGCCTGGAGGCCGATGGCGTGATCGGCAACAAGACGCGCGAGGCCCTGCAGGCGGCGACCAAGGCTCCGCTGCTCGCCGATGCGGCCCACCCTGACA
>JBIIHJ010000276.1:0-5572 GCA_044235875.1 Pseudoxanthomonas sp. | reverse complement strand
CGTCGTCGGCGGCAAGGGCATCATCCTGGGACCCAAGAACTTCGCCGGCCGCTCGTGGCAAGCCGCCCCGATCGGCATCACGGTCGAAGGAGCCAACATTATGACCCGCAGTCTGCTGATCTTCGGCCAGGGTGCGATCCTGTGCCATCCGTGGGTCATGAAGGAAATGAAGGCCGCGCAGGATCCGGACCACGCCGCCGGTCTGGAGGCGTTCGATCGCAGCCTGTTTGGTCACATCGGCTTCGGCATCTCCAACGCGGTGCGCTCGTTCTGGTTCGGCCTGACTGCCGCGCGCATCGGCGCCGCGCCGGGCGATGCCTACACCAAGCGCTTCTTCCGCAAGCTGGACCGTTACTCGGCCAACCTGGCACTGATGGCCGACGTGTCGATGCTGATGCTCGGCGGCAAGCTCAAGTTCAAGGAGTCGCTGTCCGGTCGCCTGGGCGACGTACTGAGCCACATTTACATGACCAGCGCGATGCTCAAGCGCTACCACGACGATGGCGCGCCGCAGGCCGAGCAGCCGCTGCTGGCCTGGGCCTTCCACCACAGCGTCCATGAGATCGAACTGGCCCTGTCGGCCGCGCTGCGCAACTTCCCGATCCGTCCGGTCGGCTGGCTGATGTGGGTGCTGATCTTCCCGTGGGGCCGTCGCGCCGAAGCCCCGGGCGATCGCCTGGGCCATCGCGTCGCTGCGCTGCTGATGGCACCCAATGCCGCACGCGACCAGTTGGCCAAGGGCGTGTTCCTCACCCCGTGTGAGAACAACCCCGGCGGCCGTATCGCCAGCTACCTGGCCAAAGCCGTGGCCGCCGAGCCGGTGGAGCGCAAGTTCATCAAGGCCCTCAAGACCAAGGGTATCGAAGCGCTGGACTTCCCCTCGCAGCTGGACGAAGCGGTGCGCGAAGGCCTGATCACCGCCGACGAGCGCCTGCAGCTGGAAGAACTGCGCGTGTTGACGATGGACACCATCAGCGTGGATGACTTTGACGCCGAGGAACTGCGCTCGGCCGGCTATCGGCCCGACGCGCTCGACGAAGTAGCCTCGCGCGAAGCCGCGTAAATCCTCGCTTCGAGCCTCACCTGCAACGGCGGACTCATCGTCCGCCGTTGTCTTGTCCGGAGCTTGACATGTCCGCACCGATCCTGTCGCTGTATCGCCGCCTGCAGCGCTGGCCTGCAGGCAGTTGGCTGTTTTCGCGCGCGGTGTGCTTCAAGGCGCCCTACTTTTCCAGCATCGCGCCGCTTGTCACCGTGCTTGAGCCCAACCGTTGCGAAGCGCGCATCGCCGACCGTCGCCGCGTGCACAACCACATCGGCACCGTGCACGCGATCGCGCTGTGCAACCTGGCCGAACTCACCGCCGGCCTGATGACCGACGCCAGCCTGCCCCCATCAATGCGCTGGATTCCCAAGGGCATGACGGTGCAGTACCTGAAAAAAGCCGCCGGCACCTTGCACGCCGTCGCCACGCCTGCCGCGCCGCTGCGCGACGCCAGCGAAGGCTATGCCATGCAGGTGGACGTGACCGTGCGCGATGCCGGTAGCGAGACGGTATTTACCGCACAGGTGGAGATGTGGGTTTCGCCCAAGCCGACGCGCCAGGCGAAAGCCTAGAACGCCTGCGCCAGCCCTGCGACCAGGCAGCCCAACGCAAGCGCGGCTGGCAGCGCCTGGATCCACAGAATGCGGCGGCTCACCGTCGCCGCGCCGAAGACGCCTGCCACGATCACGCATCCCAGGAAGAAGGCGATCACGCGCCAGTCTTTCAGCAGTAGCGCGCTCCACAGCAAACCCGCCGCAAGAAAGCCGTTGTAGAGGCCCTGGTTGGCCGCCAGCACGCGCGTGGTCTCGGCCTGTTCCGGCGACATGCGGAAGGTCTTGCGCCCGAGCGGCTTGGTCCACAGCACCATCTCCAGCACCAGAAACCATAGGTGCAGCGCGGCGACCAATACGGTCAGGACGAGGGCAGCGGTGAGCATCGCGGGCGATCCATGCAGGGTTGAACAAGCGCGCAAGGTGCACGCCCGCACCGGCACGCCGCCAGCGCCGATCAGGCCGATGGCAGCGGGCGTTCGGCGGGCAGCTTCTTGGCCTCGCGTAGCAGCCGGAATGCACTGATGGTCATGCCGGAGGCTACGACCAACCCGGCCCCGAAAACCACCTGCGAGCCGAATGCCGACAACAGCTTGTGCAACCACACGAAACTCAGATCACTGCCGCGATAGATCACCGTGTCGATCGCCGCGCCGGCCTTGTAACGCCACTCGCGCGGCACGCGGGTGTAGATCGTCTCGCGCGCCGGCTTGGCCAGGGAAAATTCGCTGGCGCGTGTGACCACCTGCACGATCGCTACCATCATCGGCAGCGGCGACGCGGCCAGGGCCGCATAGCCCAGGATGATGGCCGCGCCCGGGATCAGCAGCGCCGGCGCGATGCCGTAGCGCGTGAGCAACACACGCGTAAGCAGCAGCTGGACCAGCAAGGTCAGGCCATTGACCGCCAGGTCGATGCCGGAGAAATAGCGCGTACTCTGATCGGCCGTGGTGAAGGCCGCGCGCGCGATCGCGGCCTGCTCGTTGTAAAGCAGCGTGCCCACGCCCACGCCCAGCACGACCATCACCGCCAGCCAGCGCAGGAGCGGCTCGCGCACGATCAACTTCAGGCCGCCGAGGATGTCGCCGCCCATAGGCACCTCGCCACTGGCCAGCTTGCGGGTCTGTTCGCGCTGCACGGCCCACAGCCGCAGCCGGTAGATGCACACCACGCACATCACCAGGAACCCGGCCGAGACCAGCATCAGGTTGGCGATGCCGATCCGGTCCACCAGCAGGCGGGTCAGCAGCGGTCCGGCCAACGCGCCGAGCGTGCCAGCCGCGCCGATATAGCCATAGTTGGCGCGCGCTTCGGTATCGCTGAAGACATCGGCCATGAAGCTCCAGAACACCGCCACGGCGAACAGGTTGAACACCGTGATCCACAGGATGAAGGCCATCCCCCGCCCTGGCACGCCACTGTCGAACATCACGTAGAAGCCCAGCAGGGTGACAATGAAAAACCCGTACACCACCGGCAGGAACACCCGACGCGGGAAGCGGCTCACCAGCGCGCCGTAGACCGGCTGCAGCGCCAGCATGATCAGGAACACGCAGGTGAAGATCACCTGCAGCGTGAATTCCTTCAGCGGCAGGCCGTGCGCGGTGAAGAAAGCGATCATCCCCGGCGGGAAGATCGCACCGATATCGTTGGACGAGGACATCGCCTCACGGACCGGCCGCAGGATGTAATAGCCGCTGAGCAGGCAGAAGAAATACAGGAACGCCCAGATCAGCGGCGGCGAAGCGCCCAGCGCGTCGCGGAACCTGCCGATCATGTGGGGATTGCGCGTGGCCTGGCTCATCGCGCTGCCAACATCGTGTGCTGCGAAAACGCCATGTGCGCAAGCTCGAAGGTCATCACGCGCGCACGGTATCCGATGCACTGCAACATCGCCAGCGCACCGGCGGCACGACAGCGTGCCGGATCAGCGGTCTTGTGTCGCCTGGCGCCGCGTGGCCAGCCAGACGCCGAACGCGGCGCAGGCAAAGCCGGCACCCTTGAGCCAGGTCAGGTGCTCGCCCAACGTAAAGTGACCAAAGACCGCCGTCACCGGCGGCATCAAGAAGAACAGCGCCGCCACCTGGGTCGCCGCCCCGCGCTGGATCAACAGGAACAGCAGCGCGAAACCACCCACCGAATTCACCAGCACCAGCCAGCCCAGCGGCCAGTAGAACGCCAGTGTGTTGTCGAAGTGGAACCCTTCGCCCAGCGCGAAGGGCAGCAGCACCAGTGCGGCGGCGCCGTTCTGGATGGTCAGCGCCAGGCGCATGTCCAGCTGCGCGGCATGGCGCTTCTGGTACAGCGTGCCGGCGGTGATGCCGACCAGCCCGAGCAGCAACATGCCCCACGCCGGCAGTGGCGTGGCGCCATCGACGCGATCGGCGACCACCAGCACCACGCCCAGCAGGCCCAGGCCCATGCCGAACCAGCGCCACAGTCCGAGCCGTTCGCTGCCGTCCAGCGTCGCCACCACCGCCACCAGCAGCGGCATCGCGCCGATCACCAGCGCCGAGACGCCGGCGTTGGCACCCATCCGGAAGGCCACGTACACCGCGCCGAAGTGCAGCGCCAGCATCAGCACCCCAGTGACCGCGCTGTGCCACAGCTCGGCGCGGCGGCAGCGTGGCACGCGCGCGGCCAGCGAGAGGACACCGAACAGGAGCGCGGCGATGCCAAACCGAAACGTCAACGAAGTCAGCGGCGCGGCGTGGGCGACCACCGCTTTGCCGGCGATATAGCCGGTGCACCACAGCAGGACGAAGCCGATGCCCAGCAGGGCGTCCCCGCGCGGAGGCGTGGTGGTGGAAGTGCGGGATGACATCTGCGACATGATCCAGCAACCGCTGCAGCCGGTCTTTACCGCTTTGGTCGCGCGGACCGGCGTGCGCGACCTAGGCATCGCCATCGCCCGCGCAGGTGGCGGGGCCGCGGGAGCTGAATCCGCAAGCGACATGCCGAAACGCAGCAGGTGTCCCGGCCCTTTTCCTCGCGCAGCACGCGTGTTCATGAAAGACGCCAAAAACCCAGCAGGATGAATAAGATGGAGGTGCTAGCTCGCCCCGTTTGTGCATTCGCGCGCGGCAGCGTTATGATCCTGCCAAGCAGGACTTACGCGGGCGTTGGACATATGAAAGAACACAGCGGACAGCGTCGTGCGCGGTCGTTGCGGATGAGCTCATTGGCGATGCTGTTGCCACTGGCGCTCTCCTCCACTGCACAGACGCCCACCCTGTCCGCGCCGCTGCCGACCGTGGTCGCCTCGATGGCCCAGTCGTCCAGCACCGCCGCCGACGCCTGGCGCGCCGCGCCTGCCCCATACGAATCGCCGACCAAGCCGCTGCCGTACCGCACCGCGCTCAATCCCTCGCAGATCCGCCCGGTGGCGGCGGGTTTCGACGTGGCCGCCTTCGAAGCCTTGGCCAATGACCTCACCGCTGGCGAGCGCATTCCCGGTCTGGCCATGGCGATCGTCCAGGACGGCCGCGTCATCAGCGCCCGCGGCTACGGCGTGACCGACGTGCGCCATCCACAGCCGATCAACGCCCATACCGTGTTCCGCCTGGCGTCGCTGTCCAAAGCTTTCGCCGGCACGATGACCGGCCTGCTGGTCAACGACGGCGTACTGCGCTGGGACAGCAAGGTCTCCGACTATGTGCCCAGATTCCAGCTGATTGATCCGGTCGCCACGCGCCAGGTCACCGTGGCCGACGTGCTCAGCCATCGCACCGGCCTGCGCTGGCACAACGCCTTCGACCGCGACATCGAGTCCAACGCCGACTACTACACCGTGTCGCAGAAGCTGGCGACCGCGCCCCTGGGCTGCAAGCCGGGCCAGTGCTACGAATACCAGAACGTCGCCTTCAGCCTGATCGGCGATGTGGTCTTTGCCGCCACCGGCAGCTTTTACGACCAGGCTGTGGATCGCCGCATCTTCAAGCCGCTGGGCATGAACGATGCCAGCATCGGCCTGGCC
>JBIIHJ010000275.1:0-5597 GCA_044235875.1 Pseudoxanthomonas sp. | reverse complement strand
CGAGGATCTGGGCGGCGCCGACGTGCACACGCGCCTGTCCGGCGTGGCCGATCACTTGGCAGACAGTGATCACCACGCGCTGTCGCTGCTGCGCCGGATTGTCTCCAACCTGGGCCCGCGCATCGCCCCGCAGGTGCAGCTGCAGAGCCCGGAAGAGCCGCGCTACGACCCAGCCGAACTCTACGGCGTGATTCCGTCGGACACGCGCAAGCCTTACGACGTGCGCGAGGTCATCGCCCGCCTGGTCGACGGCTCGCGCATGGACGAATTCAAGGCGCGCTACGGCACCACGCTGGTGACCGGTTTCGCCCATATCCACGGCTATCCGGTCGGCATCGTCGCCAACAACGGCATCCTGTTCTCGGAGAGCGCGCTCAAGGGGGCGCACTTTGTCGAGCTGTGCTCGCAGCGCGGGATTCCGCTGGTGTTCTTGCAGAACATCACGGGCTTCATGGTCGGCCGCGCCTACGAAAACGGCGGCATCGCCAAGGACGGCGCCAAGCTGGTCACGGCGGTGGCCACGACCTCGGTGCCCAAGTTCACCGTGCTGATCGGCGGCTCGTATGGCGCAGGCAATTACGGCATGTGCGGACGCGCGTACTCGCCCCGGTTTTTGTGGAGCTGGCCGAACTCGCGCATCTCGGTGATGGGCGGCGAACAAGCCTCGTCCGTGCTGGCCACCGTGCGGCGCGACGCCATGGAAGCGCAGGGAAAAACCTGGAGCGCCGATGAAGAGGAAGCCTTCAAGTCTCCCACCCGCGCGCAGTTCGAGGCGCAGTCCGATCCGTATTACGCCACGGCGCGCCTGTGGGACGACGGCATCGTCGACCCCGCCCAGACCCGGCGATTGCTGGGCCTGGGACTGGCCGCTGCATTGAACGCGCCGATCGCGCCGACACGCTTCGGCGTGTTCCGCATGTAAGGCCGCCAGCATGCGCACATCGCATCTGCAGATTGAACGCACGGGCGCCGTGGCCACCGTCTGGCTCGACCGGCCGGACGTCCACAATGCTTTCGACGAACACCTGATCGTTGCGCTGACCGAGGCGCTACGCACACTGGAAGTCGATGGCGCCACGCGCGTGATCGTGCTGGCCGGGCGCGGCAAGAGCTTCTGTGCCGGCGGCGATCTGGACTGGATGCGGCGCATGGCCGGCTTCAGCCACGAGGAGAACCTGCGCGACGCTGGCGCGCTGGCGACGATGCTGGCCACGCTGGCCAATTGCGCCAAGCCGACCATTGCCCGGGTCCACGGCGCCGCCCTGGCCGGCGGCACCGGCCTGGTGGCCGCCTGCGACATTGCACTGGCTACGCCGGAGGCCAGCTTCGGCACCACCGAAGTGAGACTGGGCCTGATCCCGGCCACGATCAGCCCGTATGTGATTCGCGCGATCGGCGCACGCGCCGCGCAGCGCTACTTCTTGACCGGTGAGCGCTTCGATGCGGCCCAGGCGCTGCAACTGGGCCTGGTCCACGAGGTCTGCACGAGTCAAACGCTGGATGCGCGCCTGCAAGCGGTGATCGAGGCGCTGCTGGCCGGCGCGCCGCACGCCCAGTCGGCGTGCAAGCGCCTGGTGCAGCACGTCGCTGCCCAGCCGATCAGCACCGCACTGATCCACGACACCACCGCGCGCATCGCTGCCGCGCGCGACAGCGAAGAGGCGCGCGAAGGCATCGCCGCCTTCTTCGCCAAACGCCCACCGCACTGGAAGACCTGACCCGTGTTCGACAAGCTGCTGATCGCCAACCGCGGCGAGATCGCCTGCCGCATCATCGCCACCTGCCGCTACCTAGGGCTGGCCACGGTAGCGGTGTATTCCGAAGCCGACGCCAACGCCCGCCACGTGCGACTGGCCGACGAGGCCACCTGCATCGGCCCGGCCGCCTCGCGCGAGAGCTATCTGCGCGCGGACAAGGTCATCGCCGCGGCGCTGGCCACTGGCGCACAGGCGGTGCACCCGGGCTACGGCTTCCTGTCTGAGAACGCGGACTTCGCTCGGGCCTGCGCCGATGCGGGACTGACTTTCATCGGCCCGCCGGTGTCGGCGATCGAGGCGATGGGGTCCAAGTCCGCGGCCAAGGCGCTGATGCAGGCCGCCGGCGTCCCATTGGTACCTGGCTACCACGGCGATGACCAGTCGCCCGCCCTGCTGCGCAACGAGGCCACGCGCATCGGCTATCCGGTGCTGATCAAGGCCAGCGCCGGCGGCGGCGGCAAGGGCATGCGCGTGGTCGAGCGCGAAGCCGATTTCGAGGCGGCCCTGGCGTCCTGCCAGCGCGAAGCCCGGGCCAGCTTCGGCGACGATCGCGTGCTGGTCGAGAAATATCTGGTGCGTCCGCGCCATATCGAGGTGCAGGTCTTCGGCGATACGCACGGCCACGTGGTGCATCTGTACGAACGCGACTGCTCGGCCCAGCGGCGCCACCAGAAGGTGATCGAGGAAGCGCCGGCGCCGCACATCAGCGCCGCTTTCCGCAGCGCCATCGGCACCGCGGCGGTCAACGCCGCGCGTGCGGTGGGCTATGTCGGCGCGGGCACGGTGGAGTTCATCGTCGATGCCGACGGTGCGTTCTACTTCATGGAAATGAACACCCGGCTGCAGGTGGAGCATCCGGTCACCGAGCTGGTCACCGGCCAGGACCTGGTCGAATGGCAGCTGCGCGTGGCCGATGGCCAGCCGCTGCCGCTGGCACAGGACGCGATTCCGCTGCACGGTCACGCCATCGAGGTGCGACTCTACGCCGAGCAGCCGGACACCGGCTTTTTGCCCTCCACCGGCACGCTTGAACACCTGCATTTCCCCACCACGCTGCGCCACGTGCGCGTCGATACGGGCGTGGACAGCGGCGATGTGATCGGCCCGGACTACGACCCGATGATCGCCAAGCTGATCGTCTGGGACGACACCCGCGAGGGCGCCATCGCGCGGATGCTGCAGGCGCTGGCTGGCACGCGCATCGTCGGCGTAGGCAACAACGTCGCCTTCCTGTCGCGCCTGATCGCCCATCCCGAGATGCGCGCCGGCGGCTACGACACCGGCCTGATCGAGCGCGCCCTGCCGCAGCTGCTGGGCACCGATGCACCGCTGCCGGGCGATACGCTAGCCGTGGCTGCGCTATGGACGCTGCAAGACGACGCGGCACGCGCGTCCATGCAGGCCAGCAAGAGTTCCGATCCGCACAGCCCGTGGGCGTGCGCCGATGGCTGGCGCATCAACAGTGCTGCCAAACGCCGGCTCGATCTGCGCGATCACGCCAGCAATGTTCACGGCATCACCGTGCGTCATGACGGCTACGGCGGTGTCGCGCTGGACGACACCGCCGCTCACCTATTGGCGATCGATGGCACGTCCCTGCGCTACCGGCTCGGCTCGCACCAGGGCCACGCTCATGTCGTCACCGACGCGGCCGGCGTACTGCATGTATTCACGGCCGAGGGCGCGGCTGCGCTGACCCCGATCGATCCGCTTGACCACGTCGGCGGCCACACGGCCGCACACGGCGGCCTGAGCGCGCCGATGCCCGGCCGCATCATCGCGGTGTTGGCAGAAGACGGCGCACAGGTCGCCGCCGGTGCGCCGCTGCTGGTGATGGAGGCGATGAAGATGGAATACACCGTCAGCGCGCCGGCCGACGGCACGGTGACCCAGGTGCTGTGCAGGGTTGGCGACCTGGTGGCCGACAAGGCGCCGCTGGTCGCCTTCGAGGCTGCAGCGTGAGCGCCCTGCCCGCCAGGGTGAAGCTGGTCGAGATGGGGGCGCGGGACGGTTTGCAGAACGAGCCAGGCACGGTGTCCACGCAGACCAAGCTCGCGCTGATCACACGCCTGGGCGAGGCCGGCCTTCGCCACATCGAGGCCACGGCGTTCGTCTCACCCAAGTGGGTGCCGCAGATGGCCGACCATGACGCGGTGATGCGCGGGGTGCCGCGCTGGCAGGGCGTGGTGTATTCGGCGCTGACGCCCAATCTGAAAGGCTTCGAAGCCGCGCTGGCCGCGGGCGCCGATGAAGTGGCGGTGTTCGGCGCAGCCTCCGAATCGTTCTCGCAAAAGAACATCAACTGCTCGATCGCTGAAAGCCTGCAGCGTTTCGAAGCGGTGACCCGCGCGGCGCACGACCACGGCCTTCGCGTGCGCGGCTACGTGTCCTGCGTGCTGGGCTGCCCGTATGAAGGGGCGATCGCGCCGCAGGCCGTGGCCGATGTCGCCGCCGCGCTGCGGGGCCAGGGCTGTTTCGAGATCTCGCTGGGCGACACCATCGGGGTCGGCACGCCCGGCAAGACCCGCGCGATGCTCGAAGCAGTGATGGCGCGCGTGCCGGTCGCGCAGCTGGCCGGGCATTACCACGACACCTTCGGCCAGGCGCTGGCCAACGTCTACGCCTCGCTGGAGCTGGGCGTGGCGACCTTCGACAGTTCGGTGGCCGGCCTGGGCGGTTGCCCGTATGCGCCGGGCGCGGCCGGCAACGTCGCCAGCGAGGACCTGCTGTACCTGCTGGATGGCCTGGGCATCGAGACCGGCGTGGACCTGCGCAAGCTCGCCGAGGCCGGCGATTTCATCTGCCGGGCGCTGGGCCGCGCCACCCGCAGCAAGGTCGCGCAGGCGCTGGCCGGGCGGCGCTGAGGCAACTCGCCTTCAGGCGAAGACGATCTGACGATACGGACCCGTAGAGCGGAGCTTGCTCCGCTGTGGCTTTACCGATGACCTGGTCGAAGAGCAGCGGAGCAAGCTCCGCTCTACAACCGCAGAAGCGACCCTCCGGCATGACCATCGCTGCACTACACGCTCGGGCTCGAACCTCCACCCACGAAAAAGGCCGCGCAATGCGCGGCCTTTTTCAGTTCCGTCGGCAACGCGATCAGACGTTGAAGCGGAAATGCAGGATGTCGCCTTCCTGCACCTTGTAGTCCTTGCCTTCCAGGCGCAGGCGCCCGGCTTCCTTGCAGCCGGCTTCGCCCTTGTACTTGATGAAATCGTCGTAGGCCATCGTCTCGGCGCGGATGAAGCCCTTCTCGAAATCGGTGTGGATCACCGCCGCGGCCTTGGGCGCGGTCGAGCCGGCCTTGACCGTCCACGCGCGCACTTCCTGCACGCCGGCGGTGAAGTAGGTCTGCAGACCCAACAGCTGGTAGGCGGCGTAGATCACGCGATTCAGGCCCGGCTCGTCCAGGCCCAGGTCGGCCAGGAAGGTGTCGCGGTCTTCGTCGTCCAGCTGCGAGAGTTCTTCCTCGATCGCCGCCGAGACCGGCACCACGCGCGCGCCTTCCTTCTCGGCACGGGCACGCACCGCGTCCAGGTGCGGATTGTTCTCGAAGCCGTCCTCCAGCACGTTGGCGATGTACATCACCGGCTTGAGGGTGAGCAGGAAGAGGTCGCGCACCAGCGCCTTCTCTTCCTCGTCCAGGCCCGCGCCACGACCGGGAATCCCGTCGTTGAGCGCAGCCAGCAGCTTGGCCAGCACAGGCTTGCGCGCAGCCGCTTCCTTGTCGCCGCCCTTGGCGCTGCGCTCGGCGCGGTTGAGCGCCTTTTCCACGCTATCCAGGTCGGCCAGGGCCAGCTCGGTATCGATGGTCTCGATGTCCGAGATCGGGTCGACCTT
>JBIIHJ010000274.1:0-5600 GCA_044235875.1 Pseudoxanthomonas sp. | reverse complement strand
CGGCAAAGCCCCAGTCGGCGCCTTGCTCGCCTGCGGTCATCTTGGCGCGGTCTTCATAGATCTTGGCCACGCGCGGATGCAGGGTCACCCCTTCCGGGATGGTGTTGATGATCTTGGCCAGCTGCGTGAGCTTGGACGACTTGACCGTGGTGTCGACCGGATCGCTCAGCTTGCCCGACAGATACTTGGACCAGTCGATGGCCAGCGGATCGCGCTCGGGCTTGGCCAGGTCGGTGGTGTACTCGCCCGAGTCCAGCTTGTCGCGGTAGCTGTCGACCATCGCCTTGGCATCGCCGGCGTTGATCACGCCGGCCTGCTCGAGCTGTTCGGCGTAGAGCTCGCGGGTGGTCTTGTGCTTGCGGATGACCTGGTACATCACCGGCTGGGTCGCGGCGGGCTCGTCGGCCTCGTTGTGGCCCCAGCGGCGGTAGCAGATCAGGTCGATGACCACGTCCTTCTTGAACTGCTGGCGGAAGTCGTAGGCCAGGTTGGCGGCGAACACGACCGCTTCGGGGTCATCGCCATTCACGTGCAGGACCGGGGCTGCGACCATCTTGGCCACGTCGGTGCAGTACAGGGTCGAGCGCGCGTCGTCGCGGGCACTGGTGGTGAAGCCCACCTGGTTGTTGATGACGATGTGCACGGTGCCGCCGATCGCAAAACCGCGCGCCTGCGACATCTGCAGCAGCTCCATCACCACACCCTGGCCGGCAAAGGCGGCATCGCCGTGGATCAGCACCGGCAGCACGTGCTTGCGTTCGGTGTCGCTGTAGCGCTCCTGGCGCGAACGCACCGAACCTGCGACCACCGGGTCGACGATTTCCAGGTGCGAGGGGTTGAACGCCAGCGCCAGGTGGACCGGGCCACCCGGCGTGGAGATGTCGGCCGAGAAACCCATGTGGTACTTCACGTCGCCGCTGCTGGCGCGGTCGTCGTGGGCGTGCTCGAACTTGCCTTCGAATTCATCGAACAGCTTGCGAGGATTCTTGCCCAGGGTGTTGACCAGCACGTTGAGGCGGCCACGATGGGCCATGCCCACGGCGATGTCGCGCACACCATCGCTGCCACTGCGGCGCAGGATCACGTCCATCATCGGGATCAGCGAGTCGCCGCCTTCCAGCGAGAAGCGCTTCTGGCCGACGTACTTGGTATGCAGGTAGCGCTCCAGGCCCTCGGCCGCGGTGAGGCGTTCCAGTGTGCGCTTGCGGGTGTCCGCATCCAGGCCGAAGTTGCCACCGGCCAGCTCGAGTCGCTCGTAGAACCAGCGGCGCTGGTCGTGGTCGGGGATGTGCATGAACTCGGCGCCGATCGAGCCGGTGTAGGCCGACTTCAGGCGGGCCAGCAGGTCACGCAGCACCATGCGTGGCTGTCCGCCGACGCCGCCGGTGCTGAACTCGCTGTCCAGGTCGCGCTCGGTGAGGCTGTGCCACTCCAGGCTCAGGTCCGGCGGGGTGGTGGACTCGGTCAGGTTGAGCGGATCGAGCCTGGCACCGAGGTGACCACGCGAGCGGTAAGCGGTGATCAGGCGGCCGACGTGGCGCTCGCGCTCGTCCGACGGCGCTGCGCCGTTGGCGGCATTGGCTGCCTGCCTGGAGGCCTGGGTGATGTGTTCGATGGCGACCGAGTGCGGCACGTCGCCGGCTTCGCGGCCCTGGAAGCCATCGAAGAACGTCTTCCACTTCGGATCAACGCTGTCGGGTGCGACCAGGTACTGCTCGTACAGGTCTTCGACATAGGCGGCACTGCCGCCGTTGAGCTGGGAGGACTGCGCAAACTGCTTGAGAAGATTGTCCACGATGATTGCCTACGGCGTCTTTTGTGGGTTGGGAAGCACGCGCGGCGACTGCTGCAAGCAGGCCTTTGAAGGCTTGCTGTCGCCGCGAAACCATCAAATTATAGGCCTCGGCCTGAATCCGGGCGGGTCCGTGGACGGGATCGCCAGGATGGTTTGGGGCAATGACCCACTATGCGGGACATTGCCGGGGACGCCGTCAGAGGCCCAACGCGCGCAGTTCGGTGCAGGCACGGGCGCGTTCCCAGAAGCGCGCGAATTCATCGCGCAGCTGGCGGCTGCGGCCGGGCGCGTCACGTTCTGCCTCGCCTTCGAAGCGATGGCCAAGCGTGCGGAAGTAGTAGCCGCCGCCATCGCTGGCGACGAAGGCCGACGGATAGACGCGGTCGACCGGTTCGGTGACCGCGCGCAGCAGGAAGGTGCTGGGCAAGCGTTGGGCCAGGGTGATCAGGGCCGACCCGGCGCGCTGGGCGACTTCGGGCTCCTGCATCAGGATCCTGATCTCGGCGCCGCGGTGGCGTACGGCCAGGGCGCGGAACGCATCCAGGACTGCCGGTGCGTCGAGCAGGCCGGGGTCCAGGTCACGGGTGTAGATGCAGAGCAGGCTGCGGGTCGCCTCGGCCAGCGCCGATACGACTTCGATCGCCTGCGCCTGGTGCTCGACCGGCATCGTCAGCCGCGCAGATCCAGATGCATCAACTGATGCGGGATGCCCACGTCGTCGAAGGGCTCACCTTGCCGTACGAAGCCGTGGCGGATGTAGAAGCCCTCGTTGGCGACCTGGGCGTACAGCGTCAGCTGGGCCCAGCCCTGAGCGCGGGCCTTTTCGATCATGGCCCGCAGCAGCGCCTCGCCGACGCCCTTGCCGCGCCAGGGCTTGAGGACGGCCAGACGGCTGAAACGGCCGTCGGGCGTGAGTCGGGCGGTGCCGATGGGCGCGCCGTGGGCATTGACCGCCAGCAGATGGTCGCCCACCGGATCCATCGAATCCCACTCGGTATCGACCGGCGCGTGCTGTTCGGACACGAAGACCGTTTCGCGCACCGCCCGCAAGGCTTCGCGGTCGGTGATGAACGAGGCAGGGCGCAGGGTGAAGGCAGTTTCAGTCGTTGTACTCATCGGCATCGTTCCCGGGCAGCACGTAATGGCCGGACGTTACCAGAACAGAAACCGCGTCACGGCCGTGTTCGCCTAAGGTCTGGTACGTGGCGAGGTCCAGCTCCTCGGCCGCCGCCAAAGTGCGAGCATCGCCGATGGCCATCGGCAGCGCCTGGCCGCTGGCGAACAGCACCGCGCCCTTGGCCGCGCGACGCCACGCCATCCGGGTCATCGGATGGCGCTGCAACACAGCGCCCTGGTCCAGGGCCCATTCCAGCTCGATCTTGGACGGCGCGGTCTCCGGCACGGCCGCCTCGCCGGCGCTGCGGTAGGTGGTGATGAAGCGACCGAACCACTCCCCCAGCCGATCCGGATCGTTCATGCGCAAGGCGTTGAGCGCTTCGACCACCCGACCCATTGCCACCGCATCGATCTCGTTGGGATCGGCCGGCAGGGCCAGGTCGCGGTCCTGGTAACGGGCGGTCTCGTCGGCGTCGGCGACCAGGGTGTCCAGGTAGTCGGCGATCAGCTCGGCCGAGGACGGCGCGCGCATGCCCACCGAGAAGGTCAGGCACGGGTCCTCGGCGATGCCGTGATGCGGCACGCCCGGCGGCAGGTACAGCATGTCGCCCGGGCCCAGCACCCATTCGTGGGTCGGGGTGAATTGGCGCAGCAGCTTGAGTTCGACGTCGTTGCGGAAGCCCAGCGGCGGCTTGGGGCCGGCGTCGATCTGCCAGCGGCGGTGGCCGTGGGCCTGCAGCAGGAACACGTCGTACTGGTCCACGTGCGCGCCGACCGAACCGCCGGTGGCGGCGAAGCTGACCATGATGTCGTCGATGCGCCAGCGTGGCAGGAAGTCGAACGCCTCCAGCAGCGCGGCGATGTCCGGGTCCCACTTGTCCACGTCCTGGACCAGCAGGGTCCAGTCGTGGTCGGGCATGCCGGGGAATTCTTCTTCCTCGAACGGACCGCTGCGCACCGACCAGCCATCGTTGGCGCGGTCGTAGGTGATCAGGCGCGACAGGGCGGCTTCCTCGCAGGCCAGGCCGGCCAGGTCGCCCGGCTCGATCGGCGAGACGAAGCCCGGAAAGGCATTGCGGATCAGCAGCGGGCGCTTCTGCCAGTAACGTCGCAGGAACAGCGGCGGCGGCATGCCCAGCGGCGCCAGCTTGGACGCGTCGACTTCGATCGGCGGCAGGGTGGCGGCGGCAACGGATTTTTTCTTGGAAGTGTTCATGAGGTCGCAATGGCGTCGTAGCCGCGTCCGGTGAACTGCAGCAGGCACCAGCCGTGGCCGAAAGGATCGGCGAGCTGGACGATGCGGCCCCAGTCGTGGGTGCGGATGTCGGTTTCAGGATGCAGGCCCGCCGCTTGCGCGCGGGCCAGCGAGGATTCGAGGTCATCGACCACCACGTCCAGGTGGACCGGCGTCCAGTGGCGGTCGTAGGTGCGGGTGGCGCCAGCGGCAGCGCAGGTGCCCTCGGCCTGGGCCAGCAGGTAGATCGGGGCGGAGGCGCCGAGCAGTTCGACCGCGCCGTTGCCGAAGCGACGCGACGGCGTCAGGCCGAAGGCCGAGGAGTACAGCGCCTCGGCGGCGGCAAGGTCGGGCACGTCGATGTTGATCAGCAGGTGCATGGCGTGCCGTCCGTCATCGACGTGCCCGGCTCAGATCGCCTTGGCCAGCGCGGCGGCCAGGCCGGTGTAACGGCCAGGGGTCAGCTCGCGCAGGCGCTGCTTGTCTTCGGCCGGCAGGTCCAGCGATTCGACGAAGCTGCGCATCGATGCGGCGGTGATGCCCTGGCCGCGGGTCAGCGCCTTGAGCTGCTCGTAGGGATTGGGCAGGCCGTGGCGGCGCATGACCGTCTGCACGGCTTCGGCCAGCACTTCCCACGCGGCGTCCAGGTCGGCGTCCAGGCGCTCGGGCGCCACGGTCAGCTTGCCCAGGCCCTTGGCCAGCGAATCCAGCGCCACCTGGGTGTGGCCGAACGCGGTGCCCAGGCCGCGCAGCACGGTCGAATCGGTCAGGTCGCGCTGCCAGCGACTGATCGGCAGCTTGGCGCTGAAGTGCTCGAACAGCGCATTGGCCACCCCGAAGTTGCCTTCGGCGTTCTCGAAGTCGATCGGGTTGACCTTGTGCGGCATGGTCGAGGAACCGACTTCGCCTTCCTTCAGGCGCTGCTTGAAGTAGCCCAGCGAGATGTAGCCCCAGACATCGCGCGACAGGTCGATCAGGATCGTGTTGGCACGCCGGCTGGCATCGCCCAGCTCGGCGACATTGTCGTGCGGCTCGATCTGGGTGGTGTACGGGTTGAACACCAGCCCCAGGCCTTCGACGAAGCGCTGCGCGAACGCCTGCCAGTCCACGGCCGGGTAGCTCACCAGGTGGGCGTTGTAGTTGCCGACCGCGCCGTTGATCTTGGCGGTCAGCTCGACACCGGCGATCTGTTTGATCTGGCGCTCCAGGCGCGCCACGACGTTGGCCATTTCCTTGCCCAGGGTGGTCGGCGAAGCGGTCTGGCCGTGGGTGCGCGAGAGCATCGGCTGATCGGCCTGGGCGTGGGCCAGGGTGCGCAGGATGCCGGCGACGCCCTCCAGGCTGGGCAGCAGCACCGCACGGCGTGCCTCGGCGAGCATCAGGCCATAGGACAGGTTGTTGATGTCCTCGCTGGTGCAGGCGAAGTGGACGAACTCCAGCGCCGGGCCCAGCGCG